>CAYVOU010000024.1:0-10188 GCA_964453295.1 uncultured Gammaproteobacteria bacterium | reverse complement strand
CGACAAAGGCAAGCAGCGGAAATAAGGCGCCGGACTCCTTGCTGAATGTGGCCGCAGGCCAGCAAATCAAAAAGGCGGCCAGGATTAGACCGGCGCCAAGACGGAAATTACGAGCCAGATTCTGTCGGCCCACCACGTACAACAACAGGCCGGCGAGGCAGAAGAATGCCGAAAGTTGGGCCATCCGCTGGACGACATACAAGACGGTGCTGACCATCAACGGCGAGCATAACCAAAGGGCGGCCACCCAAAGGGCCCAGGACCAGCTTCGCGTAGCGGTGGACGGAACGGACTGCAGCAGGCGGCCGCAGAGCCAGAAGATCAGGCAGCCGCAAAGCAGATGGATAATCAGGTTGGTGTACTTGTACATCCACGGGTCGGGACCCGATACCAGCGTATCGCCGACGAAACTCAGCATCGAGATGGGACGACCGGTGGGTCCGGAGGTGTTGTTCAGCGTTGCCTCTTCCCACGTGATCTTGCCTCGTGCAAGGTCCGACATCGGTTCCAGGTTGACGATGTCGTCGAACATTAGGTCGCCGTCCAGGCCCGGCCAGTACAGCCGCGCGGTGAGCAACAGCAGTCCGAAAAAGGCGGCGGCGAGGATGGCTTGGCTTCGTATCATCTGGGTTGGCCGCTGCTCAAAAAAAACCCCGGCTGGAAGCCGGGGTTTTAGTGATTGCAACTGCGAACTTATTTTGAATCAGGCAATTACGGACGGCAGTTCGCCGGACGATACTTGCCGGGCAAGGTGCCCGTCGTGCATGTCCACTGCACCGTGCCATTGGTGAAAGTCGGCACGAAGACAATGCTCTTCTGGTTCGCCGCAGTATTTCCAAGCGTGCTGTAATTGATGGTAATCGCACCGCCGGCGCCAACCACCAAGCTCGCGACATAAGGCGAACTGATCGTCGTTGCGATGCCGGCTGCGCCATTGGTTGTCGGGAAGGCCGTACGGCTGATGCGATATTCGGAGACCGACGTCTTGGCGGCGGCAGCGAGGCCAATACCTTCCGTCACACGGGCGCGGATGGTGTAGTCCTGGTACGCCGGAATGGCGACTGCGGCCAGGATGCCGATGATCGCGACCACGATCATCAACTCAATCAGTGTAAAACCTTGTTGGACCTTCTTCATCGTTGCGTTCTCCTAATCAATTGGTTTGACCTGAAAAATCCCCGCGAACCAAAAATAGCGTCAGTTTCGCCAGCATCTTTAGGGGTCCACCCCATTCTGCCAGGGAATTCCGGCAGGCGACGGGGGTTGGCAGGCATAAAGCAGGTTGTGTGCCACTAAGCCAAAACGGCCGGATCTTGTGAGCGCTGTCCCGTGGCTGGGCGTTATCCTCGCACGAATGGCGGCGACAAAGCGAACTGCCGGGCATGTATGCCTGCAAGCACCGACGCATTACGTCACAAAGTGACGTAATGCGTCACTACTCGACGCCTAGTTTGTCCAGGCGGTAGCGCAGGGCGCGAAAGCTGATCCCGAGAAGCTTCGCCGCCGCGGTCTTGTTCCAGCGGGTCTTTTCCAGTGCGTCGAGTATTCTTTTCCGCTCGACCTCGTCCAGATAGGTCTCCAGCGGTTGCGCCTCCTGGCCCGGTACGGCGGCAACACCGGCGCCCACGGCGGGAAGATTCAGATCGTCGGCTTCTATGCGATTGCCCTCGCACAGCGTCATCGCCCGCTCCAGGATATTTTCGAGCTCCCGCACGTTGCCCGGAAAGGCATATCCGCTCAACGCTTTGAGCGCGGCGGCGGAAATTACCGGCTTGATTCCCTCCCCGCCCTCCGACAATCTTGCCAGAATATGCTCCACAAGCAGCGCGATGTCCTCGACCCGGTCGCGTAAAGGCGGCACCCGCAGCTCGATGACATTGATGCGATAGAACAGGTCCTGGCGGAACTCGCCGTGTTTGGCCAGCGTCTCCAGATCCTTGTGCGTGGCACTGAGGATCCGCGTGTCAACCTTGATCTCGGCCTGGGATCCAACCGGGCGTATCGATTTCTCCTGAATTGCCCGCAGCAGCTTGACCTGCATGTGCAAGGGCAGTTCGGCCACCTCGTCCAGGAACAGGGTCCCGCCGTGGGCGGCCTGGAACAGTCCCGGTTTATCGGCCACGGCGCCGGTGAAACTGCCCTTTTTATGGCCAAAGAACTCGCTTTCCATCAGGTCCTGCGGGATCGCCCCGCAGTTGACCGGCACGAAGGGCTGCGACGTGCGAGGGCCCTGCTCGTGGATCATCCTGGCGACCAGTTCCTTGCCGGTCCCGGATTCGCCGCTGATGTAGACCGGTGCCTGGCTGCGCGCCAGCTTGGCAATCTTCGCCCGGAGGTCGCGCATGGCGGCGCAGTCGCCTATCAGCCGGGAACCGCCTTCCGTACGCTGCTCGGAGAGCTTGATTGCGGCGCTGACCAGGCGCCTCAGTATCGCCAGGTCGACCGGCTTGCTGACGAAGTCGAAGGCCCCGGATTTCAACGCCTGGACAGCCGACTCCATGTTGCCATGCGCGGTGATCACCGCCACCGGCATGTTTGCATAGGCAGTCTGGACGTGCGCGACCAGCTCCAGGCCGTTGCCGTCAGGCAGGCGCATGTCGGTGAGGCACAAACCGTAGGTGCGCCGGGCCAGCTTGTCCCGGGCCTCCGCCAGGGTGGCCACGGTATCGGACTCGATGCCCATGCGCTTGAGCGTGATGCTCAGCAGTTCACGGATGTCCGGCTCGTCATCCACGACCAGTGTCACGGCGCCTTCCATGGTACTCATTCTAGATCGCCGTCAGTTGCTGCCTGGCCGGCGGCGCGAAATTGACGCGGAAGCAGCAACCGTCAGAGGTGTTGGAATAGAGGCCCAGTGAGGCCTGATTGGCCTCGCAAAGCTCGGCCGCGATGTAAAGGCCCAGGCCGGTGCCGATTTTCTCGGTGGTGAAGAACGGCTCGAAAAGTTTGTCCTCGACCTGAGCCGACATGCCGGGGCCGTGATCGATGACGTCGAGGTAGGGCCGGCGGCTGGAAGGCAATAGCCCGCAGCGCAGCTCCAGGCGGGGTTTTTCCCTGCTATAGCGCAACCCGTTCTCGCAAAGGTTCCACAGCACCTGCTGCAGCTGGCCGCGGTCCATGCGTACCTCGATGTCAACCGGCTCCACTGACACCAGCACATCACCTTCGTCAAGGCCGTGTTGCGCCGACAGCTCGCGGACGAAACGCTCGAGCCACGGCAGCATCTCGAAACTTTCCGGCACCGAATTCTCGCGGCGACCGAGGTTGAGGACATTGTCGACGATGGCATTCACGCGTTGAGAATGGTCCTGAATGATTGCCGTCAATCGGCGGTTGTCGTCGGGATGGTCCGACGATTCGCTCAGCAGCTGCGCCGCGTGGCTGATCGCGCCCAGCGGGTTGCGTATCTCGTGGGCGATGCTCGCCGCCAGTCGTCCCAGCGAGACCAGCTTGAACTGCTGCGCCCGCTGCCGGGTCGCGGCGGCATCCTCCAGAAAAACCAGGCTGCCCTCGTTGCCGCGCAAGCCGAGCCCGGTAAAGGATACCAGGATATCGACCCCGCCGCGGCGGCTGCGCAACGGCGCATTGGTATTGACCGTGCTCTGGCTCCACTGCCGAAAACGTTCCGCCAGCGGCGCGCTCACGTCTTTCAGCATCCTGCCTTCGGTGCGCCCTTCCAGGCCAAGCAGTCGCGACGCCGAATCGTTCATCAGTCGCACGCGGCCGTGGCGATCGAGGGCGACGATGCCGGACTGCATACGCTGAACCACGTGCTCGTTGAGGCGCTCCAGGCTGGCAAGATCCTCGGCCGTACGTGCCGCCAGCGCCTCGCTCTCGCTGGCACGGCGCGCCAGCACATAACCGAGCAGGGCGGTGGCAAAGTAGGTGGCGCCGAGCAGGCCCGACTGGGTGTAGTTCAACCCCGGCAGGTAAAACGACCACCATGAATAAAGCTCCTCGCCCATCACAGCCAGGGATGCGATGGCGGCAAACAACAAGGCGTTGCGGCCGGGAGAGAGAATGCTGCCGGCGGCAATGGTCACGACCAGCAGCATGCCGAAGCCGCTGGTAACGCCGCCGCTGGCGTACATCATCAAGGTGATGGCGACGATGTCGATCAAGACCTGACCCAGCGTCTGCCACGTATAGCGGCCGATCCGCCGTTCCACCGCCGTCTGCGCCAAAATGGCGGCGAACAGATAAAAGAATGCCAGCAGGGAAAACAGGCGCCGATCGTAGCTTCCCAGCGGCGGCGGCAGGTTGCCCGTGATCACGAACACCACGAACAGGCCGGAAAGCACGATGCGATACAGGTTGAAAAGCCGCAGCGCCTTCCACGCGGTTTCCGTCGGTGGTGCAAAGCTGCTCGCGAGCACGGCTACTGATCCCGCGCGATGTCGGCCCGTCGATGCGCCTCGCAGCAGTAGCTGCGGGCACCATCGTGAATGGCCTCGGCGGCGGGCACGTGCAGCCCGCAATGATCACAGCGGGTGAGGGTAACTTCCACGCGGTTTTGGCGGTTTTGGCCGCTTCGCGGCTGCAGCAGCGTACGGGCAATCCTGACGATCACCCAGAGTACGAGCACGATGATTACGATCCGTACCATTCAGCGGCATTCCGGTTATTATTAAAACCTGTCCATGACCTATAGTTCCATGACGCTGGCTAGCCAGGGCGTTTTCGATAACGGGAGGGACGATGAATCTTCACGAATACCAGGCCAAGCAGCTCTTTGCAGAGTATGGCATTCCCGTGCCCATGGGAAAACCTGCGCATTCCATACACGAGGCGTTGGCCAACGCTTCCGCGGTCAAGGGCAACGGATGGATCGTCAAGGCGCAGGTGCACGCCGGCGGCCGCGGTAAGGCGGGCGGCGTACGCATAGCCGAGTCGCGCGACCAGCTGGAAGCGATTGTGCACAACATGCTGGGCAAGCGCCTGGTCACCAAGCAGTCGGGGCCGGCCGGACAGCCGGTCGACTGCGTCCTTGTCGAGGCCACGACTGACATCGCCACCGAACTGTACCTGGGGATGCTGGTCGACCGTGCCAGCCGCCGGGTGGTGATCATGGCCTCGCAGGCCGGCGGCATGGACATCGAGGAGGTCGCGGCCAGCGAGCCCGAAAAGATCTTTTCGGTGATCGTCGATCCGCTCATCGGCCTGACCGGATACCAGGCCCGGCGGGTCGCAAAGGGCCTGGGCCTGGGCGACGAGCAGCGCAAGCAACTCACACCCATCCTCGCGGCGCTTTATCGCCTCTTCGTCGACAAGGATCTCAGCCTGGTGGAAATCAATCCGCTGGTGGTGACGAAAACCGGTGTCATCCAGGCGCTGGATGCCAAGCTCAACATCGACGACAACGCCCTGTTCCGACAGCCGGCGCTGGACCAGTGGCGCGATCCGAGCCAGGAGGACCCCAAGGAAAGCTACGCCCGCCGTTTCGACCTCAACTACGTCACCATGGACGGCAACATCGCCTGCATGGTCAACGGTGCCGGCCTGGCCATGGCCACGATGGACATCATCAAGCTGCACGGCGGCGAACCGGCGAACTTCCTCGACGTCGGCGGCGGCACCAACGCCGACAAAGTCGCCGAGGCATTCAAGCTGATCGTCTCCGACGACAAGGTCCGCGCGATCCTGGTCAACATCTTCGGCGGCATCGTTCGCTGCGACCTGATCGCCGAAGGCATCATCAAGGCACTGACGCAGGTCGGCGTGGACGTGCCGGTGGTGGCGCGGCTGGAGGGCACCAACGTGAAGGAAGGCTACGCGCTACTGGCCAACAGCGGCCTGCCCATCATTACCGCGGAAGACCTCGACGACGGTGCACGCAAGGTCGTTGCGGCGGCGAAAGGAGCCCGCTGATGTCCATACTGGTGAACAAGCAAACGCGCGTCATCTGCCAGGGCTTTACCGGCCATCAGGGCACGTTCCATTCCCGACAGGCGCTGGAGTACGGCACCCGCATGGTCGGCGGTGTGACACCAGGCCGTGGCGGCACCACGCACCTCGACCTGCCGACTTTCGATACCGTTCACGAAGCCGTGGCGGAGACCGGGGCGGATGCCAGCATGATATTCGTGCCGCCGGCATTCGCGGCCGAAGCCATCGTCGAGGCCGCCGACGCCGGCATTCGGGTGATCGCCTGCATCACCGAGGGCATTCCGGTGCACGACATGGTCAAGGTGCGCACCTTCCTCGGACGCTATCCGGACACCTACCTGGTCGGCCCCAACTGTCCGGGCCTCATCACACCCGGCGAATGCAAGATCGGCATCATGCCCGGCCACATTCACCTGCCGGGCTGCATCGGCATCGTTTCGCGGTCCGGCACGCTGACTTATGAAGCCGTCGCGCAGACCACCCGGGCCGGCCTGGGTCAGAGCACCTGCGTCGGCATCGGCGGCGACCCGATACACGGCATGAACTTCATCGACTGCCTCGGCCTGTTCGAGGCGGATCCCGCTACCGAGGGCATCATCATGGTCGGCGAAATCGGCGGCAGCGCCGAGGAGGACGCCGCCGCCTACATCGCCGCGCAGGTCCGCAAACCGGTGGTCGCCTACATCGCCGGCGTCACCGCGCCGCCGGGCAAGCGCATGGGCCATGCCGGTGCCATCATCTCCGGCGGCAAGGGTACGGCCACCGGCAAATACGCCGCGCTGGAAGCCGCCGGCGTGAAGACCGTCCACTCCCCCGCCGAACTCGGCGCCGCCATCGCCGCCAGCCTCGGCCGCTGAGAGCGCCGGGGACCCGGCGCCGCCGGCGCGACGGCCGGCCGACGGACCGCGGCGCGTGAGACAGTCGCCGCCCTATGCATGCGTCCATTATCATGGGCGCCATGCCAGATACCACGATCCGTCTCGTACTCGCCCAGCTCAACCTGATGATAGGCGACATCGCCGGCAACGCCCGGCGCGTCATCGAAGCGGCGACCCGCGCCCGCGATGAAATGCATGCCGACGTCATCGTCTTCCCGGAACTGACGCTGACCAGTTATCCGCCCGAGGATCTGCTGCTGCGCCCCGGCCTGTACCGCAGTCTAGAACAGGCGTTGAACACGATCCGCCACGCCGTCGATGGGATCACCCTGGTGCTGGGATGCCCCGAGCGCGAAATCACCGCCATTTACAATAGTGCTGTCGTATTGCGTAACGGCGAGCGCGTGCTGTCGTATCGCAAACAGCAACTGCCGAATTACGGCGTGTTCGACGAGAAGCGGTATTTCACGCCCGGTGCGGCTGCAGCCGTGTTCGATCTGAAGGGCATTCCCACCGCGGTCACGATCTGCGAGGACCTCTGGGCGCCTGGCGCCGCCATGCAGGCGCGTGCCGCCGGCGCCCGGCTCATGCTCAACCTCAACGCCTCGCCCTATCACCAGGGTAAGACCCGCACGCGCGAAGAGATCCTGCGCGCCGCCGTGAGGGAGGGCGCCATGCCCATCGCTTACGTGAACCTGATCGGCGGCCAGGACGAGCTGGTGTTCGACGGCGGCTCCATGGTGATGGATGCCGACGGCCGTCTCGTCAGCCGCGCACCGGCTTTTCGTGAATGCCTGCAACTGGTCGAAATCGACCGGGAAGGCGCGGGGTCCGGGACCGTGCTGCGCATCCGCGGCGAGCAGCACGCCGAGCCGGAGATGGAGGCCGGCGCCTACCAGGCGCTGGTGCTGGGCGTGCGCGATTACGTCGGCAAAAACGGCTTCAAGGGTGCGGTGATCGGCCTATCCGGCGGCATCGATTCGGCACTCACCCTGGCGATTGCCTGCGATGCGCTGGGCGCGGACCAAGTGGAGACCATCATGATGCCCTCGCGTTACACCGCGTCGATGAGTCTCGACGATGCCCGCGCCGAGGCAGAGGCCCTGGGAGTGAAGTACGACGTCATCGCCATCGAGAAGCCTTTTGCCGCCTTCATCGAGCTGCTCGACCCGGTATTCGCCGGCCTGCCCGCCGACACCACCGAGGAAAACATCCAGGCACGCTGCCGCGGGATCCTGCTGATGGCGATCTCGAACAAAACCGGGAAGATGGTGCTCGCGACCGGCAACAAGAGCGAAATGTCGGTGGGTTACGCCACCCTTTACGGCGATATGGCCGGCGGATTCGCGCCGCTCAAGGACGTGCCCAAGATGCAGGTTTACCGGCTGGCGGCCTACCGGAACAGCCTCTCCCCGATCATTCCGCAACGCGTCTTCGACCGGCCCCCGACCGCGGAACTGCGCGCCGACCAGAAGGACGAGGACAGCCTGCCGCCCTACCCCGTGCTCGATGAAATCCTGGAACGCTACATCGAACGGGATCAGACGCCGGATGAGATCATCGGCGCCGGTTTCGATCGCGCCACCGTGATCAAGGTGGTGCGCATGGTGGATCGCAACGAGTACAAGCGCCGGCAGGCGGCGCCGGGCGTGCGCATTTCCAAGCGGGCCTTCGGCCGCGACCGGCGCTATCCGATCACCTCCGCCTACAGCGAAGTGCCGGAATGAATCGCGCTAGCGGATGACGGTGGCCTTGACTTCCTCGATGCCGGGATAGTTCGGAAAGTTCAGCTGCAGCACGCGCAGGGCGTCATCCGACAGCTTGGGCAGGTTGAGTACCTTGTAGGCCTTTGCCATGACGGTGAGGGCCTGCGGCATCGCGGTGCTCTGCTGGTAGTTTTGGACCACGTATCGGGCCCGGTTGGCCGCCGCCACATAGGCGCCGCGGCGCATGTAATACTGAGCGATGTCGACTTCGTGTTGCGCCAGGATGTTGCGCAGGTAGATCATGCGCTGCTTGGCATCGTCGCCGTACTTGGTGTTGGGGAAATTTTTCAGCAGGTCGGTAAAATCCTGGAAGGACTGCACCGCGGCACCCTGGTCGCGCTGGGCGCTGTCCGTCGGCAGGAAGCGGTCAGCCAGCCCCTTGCCCTGGTTGAAGTTGGCCAGGCCTTTGAGATAGTAGGCATAATCCACGCCGGCGCTGCCCGGATACAGCTTGATGTATCGATCGCAGGCTGCCGCGGCGGACGGCTGATCGTCCTGCTTGTAATATGCGTAAGCCAGGTCGAGCTGGGAATGCGCGCCGAAGGGATACCGGGTCTGCAGCTTTTCGTAGTACTCGACGGCTTTCTCGTAGTTCCCGGAGTCCAGCGAGGACTTGGCCTGGCCATAGAGACGATCCTCGCTCCAGCCTTCGGTCTGGTCTTTCTTGTCGCCGAACATGGAACAACCGCTATTGAGCAATACCACGAACAGCGTCATGAACATCAGTACGGCGGGGGCAATCTTAAGCTTTTTGACCACTGGCACACCTTTTCAACAGATTCGGAGATGAATTGTATGGCGGCTGAGACACCTCCGGCAACGACACCCGCCGACGCCGGGATCCGCCTGAACGCCATTCTGCCGCCGGAACAGGCCGGTGAACGACTTGACCGCGTCCTGGCCCAGGTGTTCCCGGATTACTCGCGCAGCCATATCAAACAGTGGATTGAGGCCGGGCTTGTGCTGGTCGACGGCCAGCAGGCGCGGCCTCGCGACAAGGTCCGGGGCGGCGAATCCGTGGAGTTGCAGGTCCAGCCCGAAGTCCGCGACGGCTGGTCCGCGGAAGCCATCCCCCTGCCCGTGATGTTCGAGGATGACGATCTCATCGTGATCGACAAGCCGGCGGGGCTGGTGGTTCATCCCGGCGCGGGCAACGCGCAGGGCACGCTGGCCAACGCGCTGCTGCACCGCTACCCGGAACTCGAGTCGCTGCCGCGCGCAGGGATAGTCCACCGCCTCGACAAGGATACGTCCGGGCTGTTGGTCGCGGCACGCTCGCTGCGGGCGCATCACAGCCTGGTGAAACAGTTGCAGGCGCGGACCGTGTCGCGTGAATACGAGGCGATCGTACACAGCCTGATGATAGCAGGCGGCACCGTCGAGGCGCCGCTGGGCCGCCACGCCCGCGATCGCACCCGCCAGGCGGTGGTGGAAGACGGCCGGAGCGCCGTCACCCATTACCGCGTGCTGCGCCGTTTCCGCGCCCACACTCACATCAGGCTGAAGCTGGAAACGGGCCGGACCCACCAGATCCGTGTGCACATGGCCCACATCGGCTATCCGCTGGTCGGCGATCCGGTCTACGGCGGCCGCCCTCGCGGCGTTGCCGGCGCCTCGGCCACGCTGATCGACATGTTGCGCAATTTCCGGCGGCAGGC
>CAYVOU010000023.1:0-10251 GCA_964453295.1 uncultured Gammaproteobacteria bacterium | reverse complement strand
GATCCGGCGCGAAAGCAAATCCAGCAGTTCGTAAGGCAGGTGCGCCCAGTGCGCTGTCATGAAGTCGACGGTCTCCACCGCGCGCAGCGCGATGACGTGGGAGTAATTGCGGGCATCGCCGGTTACGCCGACCGACTTGACCGGCAGGAACACGGCGAAGGCCTGGCTGACCTTGTGATAGAGGTCGTGGTTATGCAACTCCTCGATGAAGATGGCGTCGGCCTGCCGCAGCGTGTCGGCATAGGCTTTGTTCACCTCTCCCAGGATGCGCACGCCCAGGCCGGGACCTGGGAAGGGATGGCGGTACACCATGTCGTAAGGCAGGCCCAGTTCGAGGCCAAGCTTGCGCACCTCGTCCTTGAACAGCTCGCGCAGCGGTTCGACGAGCTTCAGATGCATGCGCTCGGGCAGGCCGCCCACGTTGTGATGGGACTTGATCACGTGGGCCTTGCCGGTGGCGCTGCCGGCGGACTCGATGACATCGGGATAGATGGTCCCCTGCGCCAGCCATTTCACGCCTTCGAGTTTCTTCGATTCCTCGTCGAAGACTTCGATGAACTGGCGGCCGATGATCTTGCGTTTGTCTTCCGGATCGGCGACACCGGCCAGCGCGTCGAGGAAGCGCCGCTCGGCGTCGACACGCAGGACGCGCACGCCCATGTGGCGGGCAAAAGTCTGCATGACCTGTTCGCCCTCGTTCAGGCGCAGCAGGCCGTTGTCGACAAATACGCAGGTGAGCTGATCGCCGATCGCCCTGTGCAGCAGGGCCGCGACCACCGAGGAGTCGACGCCGCCCGACAGACCCAGCAGCACGGGATCGGTGCCGACCAGCGCGCGGACGCGATTGATGCTGTCATCGATGATGTTCTGCGTGGTCCAGCCCGATCCGCATCCGCAGAGATCGTGTACGAAGCGCGACAGGATGCGCATGCCCTGGCGGGTATGGGTGACTTCCGGGTGGAACTGCAGACCATAGAATCGCCGGTCCTCGTCTGCCATGCCGGCGATAGGACAGCTCTCCGTCGAAGCAATCGCCTTGAAGCCGGCAGGCAGCGCGCGCACCTGGTCGCCATGGCTCATCCACACGTCGAGCAGCCCGTGACCCTCGGCATTGGTGCGGTCCTCGATGTCGCTGAGCAATCTGGAATGGCCGCGCGCGCGCACCTCCGCATAACCGAATTCGCGGTGGTCGACACCCTGCACCTCGCCACCGAGCTGGACCGCCATGCTCTGCATGCCATAACAGATCCCCAGCACCGGCACGCCAAGATCGAACACGCACTGCGGCGCCCGGATGTCCTTGGCAAGGTTGACTGACTCCGGCCCACCGGAAAGGATGATGCCCTTGGGATCGAATTCGCGTATCGCCGCCTCGCTCATGTCGAAAGCGCGTAATTCGCAATAGACGCCGGCCTCGCGCACGCGGCGGGCGATAAGCTGCGTGTACTGCGATCCGAAGTCGAGGATCAGGATGCGTTCAGCGTGGATGTCGGTCATGGCGATGGCTGGCGGGAAAGGCGCCGCAACGCCTTTTCCGCGGCTTGGGTCCTTGTTTCAAAACACGTTGGCGCGGTGAACGGCGGCGGGAACCACCGTTTAGTCGACGCGATAGTTCGGGGCTTCCTTGGTGATCTGCACGTCGTGGACATGGCTCTCACGCATGCCGGCAAACGATACCCGCACGAACTGCGGCCGGGTGCGGAACTCGTCGATGGTGGCGCAGCCGGTATAGCCCATGGCGGCACGCACGCCGCCTATCATCTGGTGCACGATGGTCGCCATCGGGCCCTTGTAGGGCACGCGGCCCTCGATGCCTTCCGGGACCAGTTTTTCGATTTCTCCCGACTCCTGGAAGTAACGGTCGGCGGAACCGTGCGTCTGCGACATCGCGCCCAGCGAACCCATGCCCCGGTAGGACTTGTAGGAACGGCCCTGGTACAGCTCGACCTCGCCCGGAGCCTCCTCGGTGCCGGCGAGCAGGCTGCCGACCATCACCGCATGCGCGCCGGCCACCAGCGCCTTGGCGCAGTCGCCCGAGTAGCGCACGCCGCCGTCAGAGATCACGGGCACATCCGTGCCCTTGAGCGCGTCGGCAACCGTGCTGACGGCCGTGATCTGCGGTACGCCGACGCCGGTGACGATACGCGTCGTGCAGATAGAGCCTGGCCCGATGCCGACCTTGACCGCGTCGGCACCCGCCTCCACCAGCGCGTGCGCGGCATCGGCGGTTGCGATGTTGCCGCCTATCACCTGGGTATCGGGAAATCTGTCCTTGACCCAGCTCACCGTCTCCAACACGCCCTTGGAGTGGCCGTGGGCGGTGTCGACCACGACGACGTCGACGCCGGATTCGACCAGCCTCTCGACGCGCTCAAAGGTGCCTTTGCCGGTGCCGACCGCGGCGCCGACCCGCAGCCGTTCCTGCTCGTCCTTGCAGGCATTGGGGTATTCCTTCGCCTTCTGCATGTCCTTGACCGTGATAAGACCGCGCAGCTGGAACTTGTCGTTCACCACCAGCACCTTTTCGATACGATGCTTGTGCAGCAGACTGATCACTTCCTCCCGGCTGGCACCTTCGCGCACGGTCACCAGTTTTTCCTTGGGGGTCATGATCCGCCCTATCGGTTCGTCGTAGCGGGTTTCGAAGCGCAGGTCGCGGGCGGTCACGATGCCCACGAGGTCCTCGCCGTCCACCACCGGCACGCCGGAGATGCGCTTCTCCCGGGTCAGCGCCAGCACGTCACCCACGGTCACGTTCGAGGCCACCGAGATGGGGTGCTGGATGATGCCGCTCTCGTATTTCTTGACCCGCCGCACCTCCCTGGCCTGCTCGTCCGGCGACAGATTCTTGTGAATGATGCCGATGCCGCCTTCCTGCGCCAGGGCGATGGCCAGTCGCGATTCGGTCACGGTGTCCATGGCCGCCGACAGCAGCGGAATATTGAGCGTAATCCTGCGGGTAAGCCGGGTGGTCAGCATGACCTCGCGCGGCAATACCTGCGAATACGCAGGCAAAAGGAGCACATCGTCGAATGTCAGGGCTTCGGCGGCTATACGCATGACAGAACCTTTTTACTCTCAGAGGCGGGGCGGGCGGCGGCGCGGAAGACTTGTTCCCTGCCGGAGCACGCGCTTACGGAAACGACGGACAGTGTTGCCATGGCGAATTATACGGGCACCGCCATGTCGCGGTAAACGACCTGCGATCATGGCCGGTTCAATCGCGTTATCATGGCCGCATGAGCGATTTCGGCCTGCCCCTGACGCGAAATACCACTGAGCGCGAGGTCTACAGCATCTCCCGCCTGAACCGCGAGGTGCGGGCGCTGCTGGAGGGCGGTTTCCCGCTGCTTTGGGTGGAAGGCGAGATCTCGAACCTCGCCCGGCCCGGTTCCGGGCACATGTATTTCACCCTCAAGGATGCCCAGGCGCAGGTGCGCTGCGCCATGTTTCGCATGCGCAACATGCACCTTAAGTTCAAGCCGGAAAACGGCATGCAGGTGCTGGCGCGGGCCCGGGTGAGCCTGTACGAAGGCCGCGGCGAGTTCCAACTGCTGGTGGATCACATGGAACCGGCTGGAGACGGCCTGCTGCGCCTGGCCTTCGAACGCCTGAAACAGAAGCTCGCGGCTGAAGGACTGTTCGACGAGGCGCACAAAAAGCCCGTGCCCAGGTTTCCGGGCTGCATCGGCGTGATCACTTCGCCGACCGGGGCGGCCATCCGCGACATCCTGAGCGTCCTGCGACGCCGGTTTCCCGCGATCCCCGTGATCGTCTATCCGGTGCCGGTGCAGGGCGATGCGGCCGCACCGCAGATTGCGGCGATGATCCGCACCGCCGATCTACGGCGCGAGTGCGATGTGCTCATTCTTAGCCGCGGCGGCGGCTCCCTGGAGGACCTCTGGCCGTTCAACGAAGAGGCCGTGGCCCGCGCCGTCCACGCCTGCGAAACGCCCATCGTGTCCGGCGTCGGCCATGAAATCGACTTCACCATCGCTGACTTCGTTGCCGACCTGCGCGCGCCGACACCCTCGGCCGCCGCCGAGCTGGTCAGTCCCGACGCCCATCAGTGGCTGCGCCATTTCGCCATGCTCGAGTCGCGGCTGATCGCGGCGATGAACCAGCGCCTGATCCGCCGCGGCGAACAACTGGGGTGGCTGTCGCGCCGCCTGGTGCATCCCGGGCGGCGGCTGCTGGAACTTGCACAGCGGCTCGACGACCTGAACCAGCGTATGGCCGCCGCCGCCCGCAGCGCCATCCAGGACCGGCGGCTGTCGCTGGCGACCCTGTCGGCGCGGCTGCAGCAGACGAATCCGGGCCACGCGCTGCGGCTGCATCTGCAGCACTGCGCCCAGTTGCAACGGCGCCTGGCGCAGGCCATGCAACAGCGCCTGCAACGCGACCAGGCGCGGCTGGGGGCGCTCAGCCGCGCCCTCGGTGCGGTAAGCCCGCTGGCCACGCTGGATCGCGGCTACGCCATCGTCAGCGCCGACCGGGACGGCACGATCCTGCGCTCGGCTGCCGGCATCAACCGTGGAGACCGCATCACGGCCAGGCTCGCGCGCGATCGCCTGCGCTGCACGGTGGAAGCGATCGAAAACGACGAAGAGCAAAAGTGATCCGCAGCCTGCCTCGATACGTCAGGGCCTCGTTCGCTCTGATCGGACTCAGCTTCGCGGTCCGCGTCGCCGCGGTACCGGTCGTCGAAAGCGTGCCGGGCGGTTTTGTCGAGATCCCGCTGAAGCGCGATGGCTCGGCGCGCCCCAAGGCGTATTTCGAGGGCAGGAGAGCGATGGTCCTGCCCGATCACGACGGCTACAAGGCCATCGTCGGCCTGCCATTGTCGCTGAAGCCCGGTCCGCAGAACATTGAGGTCGAGGACAACACCGGTCGCCACGCCGTCGAATTCACGGTGAAGGACAAGCGCTACGCCGAGCAACATCTGACGATCAGGAACAAGCGCCAGGTCAATCCCACGCCGTTGGACATGAAACGCATCGAGCGCGAATACAAACTGATCCGTGCCGCCAAGGCACATTGGAGCAACCACGACCCCGCCTCGCTGGCGTTGCACTATCCGGTGCATGGCGAGGTTAGCAGCCCCTTCGGCCTGCGACGCTTTTTCAACGGCGAACCGCGCAATCCCCATTCCGGCCTGGACATCGCGGTGCCGATGTCGACGCCGGTGAAGGCGGCGGCGGCCGGCACGGTGATCAACACCGGCTATTACTTTTTCAACGGCAGGACGGTCTTCCTCGACCATGGCCAGGGCTTTATTACCATGTATTGCCATTTGAGCAAGATCGAAGTGAAGAAGGGCCAGACAGTGGCCGCGGGTCAGGAGATCGCCCGATCGGGCATGACCGGTCGCGCCACCGGCCCGCATCTGCACCTTTCGGTGATCCTCAACGACACCATGGTGGATCCGACACTATTCCTGCCGCCGGCGGCCACCGCCGCGCGCTAGAACTTTCGCGGTCGCGCAGAGGCGCGGCCTTGGCCGGTGCCGCACGCCGTTCAGAAATTCCCTAATCGTCGACGATGCCCTGCGCCTGCTGGTCGGCGTGATAAGAAGAACGCACCATCGGTGCGCTGGCGACGTTGGTGAAGCCCAGCGAACGGCCGAACCCGGCCAGCTCGGCGAATTCGTCCGGGTGCACGAAGCGCACGACAGGAAGATGGGCACGGCTGGGCTGCAGATATTGCCCGATGGTGATCATGTCACAGTCATGCGCGCGCAGATCCCGTAGCACATCCCGAACCTCGTCAATTTCCTCGCCTAGTCCCAGCATCAGGCCCGACTTGGTTGGCACTCCCGGATGGGCGTCCTTGAAGCGCCGGATGAGGCTGAGAGACCAAGCGTAATCGGCGCCAGGCCGCGCCTGCCGGTATAGCCGGGGCACGGTTTCCAGGTTGTGGTTGAACACGTCCGGCGGTGCCGGCTCCAGCGCCGCCAAGGCCGCGTCCATCCGGCCGCGGAAATCGGGGGTGAGGATTTCGATCCGTATCGCCGGCGACCGGGCACGCACCGCGGCGATGCAGGCGGCGAAGTGCCCGCCGCCGCCGTCGCGAACGTCGTCGCGATCCACCGAGGTGATCACCACGTAGCGCAACTGCATACGCGCGACGGTGTCGGCCAGGCGCGCCGGTTCCTGCGGGTCCAGCGGCAACGGCCGGCCGTGGGCAACGTCGCAGAACGGACAGCGACGGGTGCAGATGTCGCCCATGATCATGAATGTCGCCGTCCCATGGGCAAAGCACTCGCCCAGGTTCGGACAGGAGGCCTCCTCGCAAACCGTGTGGAGCTGCTGCTCGCGCAACATGCGTTTCAGGGCATGCACCTTCGGATCGGTGGGCGCCCGCGCCCGTATCCATTCCGGTTTTCGGGGGAGCGGCCCTTCCGCCGGCACCACCTTGACCGGTATCCGTGCCACCTTGTCGGCACCGCGTAGGGGCACGCCCGCTTCGATCTTTCCGCCAGTCGTGGTCATCGCATCAGTCCTGTCATGTTCATCGTGTCAGTACAGTCCCAGTTCGCCGGCGTAGCAGGGACTGCTGCTACAGGTATTCAGGGGATCGAGATCCAGGTCCAGCGCTCGCGATAGCAGCGGCAACAGCTTTTCACCCGCCGCCGCCACGTCATCCTTCACGCCCAGGTCCGCCAACTGCGTGACACGAAGGCCGGCATAGCCACAGGGATTAATCCGCTGATAGGGCGCCAGGTCCATGTCGACGTTCAACGCAAGACCGTGATAGCAGCAACCGCGCCGGATGCGGTAACCCAGGGCCGCCACCTTCGCTTCGCCGACATAGACGCCCGGCGCGCCGGCGCGACGCTGCGACTCGATGGCATAGCCGGCCAGCAAATCGATGACCGCCTGTTCAGTCTGTTTCACCAGCGCCTTGACCCCGAGCTTGAGTCGCTTCAGATCCAGCAGCAGGTAAATCACCAGTTGGCCGGGACCGTGGTAGGTCACCTGGCCGCCGCGATCGCACTTGACGACCGGCGTCTCGCCGGCATCGAGGATATGCGCCGGCTTGCCGCCCAGTCCCAGCGTGTAGACCGGCGGATGCTGAAGCATCCACACTTCGTCGGGCGTAAGCGGATTGCGTTGCTCGGTGAAGGCCTGCATCCGCTGCCAGCACTCGTGATAATCGACCAGGCCCAGCCTGCGTACGGTGATCACCTACAGCACCATCACCACGCGACTGTGACTGGTCAGGGCGCGGTAGATCGCATCGAGCTGCTCACGGCTTTCCGCGTCCACCGTGACCGTGACCGAGATGTAGCGGCCGCCGCGGCTTTCACGCGAGCGTATCGCGCCTTCGGTAATGTCCCGCACGTGCGGCCGCACGATCTGCATCACCAGCGCGTCGAAATCCTCCGCCCAATAGCCCATCACCTTGATCGGGAACTGGCAGGGAAATTTCAGCGGCGACTCGTTAAGGCTTTCATCCGGCATGGGAAACCCACCCTTTGATGTCTTTGACTACAATTGACTTTCGCCCAGTTTACCCGTGCCCGGCGTGACACTCAAAGACGACCATACCCTGTTCGACCTCATGGCCGAATTTCCCCGCCCCGGCAGGCTTCGATGGATCGGCGTACGGGAAAGGCGGCGCGGACCGGTAAGAATCCTGGAATCGGCTTCGTTGATTGCCGCGCAGGGGATCCAAGGCGACCATCGCACCCACCGCGTCGGCGGAAAGCGCCAGGTAACCCTGCTGCAGTTCGAACACCTGGCCACGATTGCCGGGTTGTGCGGACTCGAAGCGGTCGACCCGGCGTTCTTGCGGCGAAACATGGTGATTGCCGCCATCAACGTGGCGGCGCTCGTTGGTTGCCGTTTCCGGATCGGCGGCGTCGAACTGGAAGGTAGCGGCCCCTGCCAGCCCTGTTCGCGCATGGAGGAAACCCTCGGTCGCGGCGGCTACAACGCCATGCGAGGGCACGGCGGGATCACGGCGCGGGTATTGTCGTCCGGCGTGGTCCGCCTAGGTGATCCCGTGGTGGTCCGGGACGGCCCCCGGCCGCGCGTTCCCGCATCGCCTGCTGACCCCGACTAGCGCGCCCGGCCCGGGGATGCCCGGAAATGGTGCGGTCAGTCGCCTCGGTTCGGTGATCGTGCCTCGGTGGTCGTGCCGCGGATTTGAGACCCAATCGGTGCGTATTGAAATAAAGCACGACGACCGGCAGCCGATATATCTTCGGATAAACCGAATCCAACGACGAGGTCGCCAGCCCCCACAGGAGCTTGAAGAGGCGCTTTACCAAACAAGCACTTGGGATTCCGCGCCGACAAAACTGCCGGCTTGGCGGAACTGCCGGCTCGGACCGGCGGTCCTCAGTCTTGGAACTGACCGCGCAAGTCGAGCGTGCCCGTCAGTATGACCTGGCCCGCGCCAGGGCCGTTGTGGCGTGTATGACCGAGCACCACGACGGTTGAACTGAAGGATTTCCGAATTTAGGCCAGACCCGACATGAGTCTTAGATTTCGCATACTCGGCGTGACCGGTCTGGTGCTGATCGTCCTGGTTCTGGGATTGTATTCGGTGTCCGATCAGCTGCTGTCGTCCAGCTCTCGGAACATGGAGGTCGAGTTGCAAAAGCAGGATCTCGTCCGTGTCGCCAATGCCATCGACAAGGAGACGGCCGACCTCACTGCGCTGGTGCGCGACTGGGGATGGTGGGACGACATGTATCAGTTCGCCAACCACCCTAACCGGAAATTCATCGATCGCAATCTCTATCCCGCGGGCGTGGCGACGGATGATGTCAACCTGATTGCGATTATCCACGCGGACGGCAAGGTGGCGTATTCAGCGGATTCGGACCATCCGGCAACCGAAAAAACGCTGCCGCCGCTGAACGCCGCCCGGCTTCAGAAACTTGTGAACGATCCCCGGCTCACGAAACTTCGCCGAACCGCCGTCTCGATCGAACATCCCGAGTCGCTGATCGCCGCCGGTCCCTATATGCTGGGGGACAAGCTCTACCTGATCGCCGCGGTACCCATCCTGTCCAGCGTCAAAGCCGGGCCGCAGCATGGCGTACTGGTGATGGGGCGGCTGTTCGGCGACAAATACCTGCGCCGACTGCAGACGCTCACCGGCATGGACCTGAGCGTTCGCAGTCTTGCCGAGGGCCAACGCCACGGCATCGATCCGAAAAACCGCTACAGCGAAGCATTTGTGAACGAGCATGTCATGGCCGGCTATCTCCGCATCGACGACCTCAACGGCCGGCCGGTCGCAGTGCTGCGGGCGCAGACCGAGCGCTGGATCAACCGCCAGAGCCTCGCCGGCAAGCGCTATCTTCTGACGAGCCTGATCATTCTCCTCGTGATCGGCGTGACGGTGATCCTGTGGCAGATCGACCGGCTCGTTCTGCATCGGCTCGGCAGCTACGACCGCCTGATCAACACGATCCGACGCACCAACGACCTGCGCGAATACCGGCTGAAGACCGGCAAGCACGACGAACTCGGGCGATTGGGACTGGCCATCAACGAAATGCTGGACGCACTCGCCGAAACCCAGCGGCGGCTGTTGCACGAAGCCAGCCATGACGACCTGACCGGCCTGCCCAACCGCCGCCTGTTCATGGACCGCCTGGAACAGACCATCACCCAGTCGCAGCGGCGTGATACGCGCCTAGGGATCATGGCCATCGACCTGGACGGCTTCAAGGAGGTCAATGACAGCTTTGGCCATACCGTCGGCGATCAACTGCTGCGCGAAGTAAGCGACAGGCTGCTGCACAGCGTGCGGCAATCCGACACCGTGGGACGGCTGGGCGGCGACGAATTCCTGGTCATGCTGTACAGCGTGGATGACATTGAATCCACAACCGCGATCGTAGAGAAAATCATCAACCGACTTGCGCAGCCCTATCGGATCGGCAACCGTGACATCCGGATCTCGGCAAGCATTGGCGTCGCGCTATACCCCGACCACGCCACACACGTCGACGAGCTGCTGAAACGCGCCGATAAACTGATGTACCGCGCCAAGCATGCGGGCAAGAACACCTACCGGATTGCCGGGCAGGACCAACTGGCAACGACGGGAACCACCACGGCACTGGTGGATTAAACCGTCGATGGATACACGAAATGAACATGAAGCATGATCTTCTGGCCGAACAGTACGTGCTGGCCGCGGGTGACGGCGCGGCGCTTGAGTCCGTCGCCGAGCAGCGGGTGGTCGACCCCCAGCTTTCGAACCTGCTCGGACACCTGCGCTTCCACG
>CAYVOU010000022.1:0-10384 GCA_964453295.1 uncultured Gammaproteobacteria bacterium | reverse complement strand
ACCTGAAGCGCGGCATCGACAAGGCCGTGATCGCGACCGTCGCCGAGTTGAAGAACCTTTCCAAGCCCTGCAAGACCAGCAAGGAAATTGCCCAGGTCGGTACCATTTCCGCCAACGGCGACGAATCCATCGGTGAGATCATCGCCAAGGCGATGGACACCGTCGGCAAGGAAGGCGTCATCACCGTCGAGGACGGTTCGGGACTGGAGAACGAGCTCGATGTCGTCGAAGGCATGCAGTTCGACCGCGGCTACCTGTCGCCCTACTTCATCAACAAGCAGCAGAACATGTCCGTCGAACTCGATGATCCGCTGATCCTGCTGCACGACAAGAAAATCTCCAGCATCCGCGAGATGCTGCCCGTGCTCGAAGCCGTTGCCAAGGCCGGCAAGCCGTTGCTGATTATCGCCGAGGAAGTCGAAGGCGAGGCACTGGCCACGCTGGTGGTCAACAACATGCGCGGCATCATCAAGTGCGCTGCCGTCAAGGCACCTGGCTTCGGCGACCGCCGCAAGGCCATGCTGGAAGACATCGCCATCCTGACCGGCGGCACCGTCATCTCCGAGGAAGTGGGTCTGAGCCTCGAGAAGGCCGGCATCGACGACCTGGGTCGCGCCAAGAAGGTGCAGATCGACAAGGAAAACTCGACGATCATCGACGGTGCAGGTAAGAAGAACACCATCGAGGGCCGCATCAGCCAGATCCGGGCCCAGATCGAAGAGACCACCTCCGACTACGATCGCGAGAAGCTGCAGGAACGCGTGGCCAAGCTGGCCGGCGGCGTCGCCGTCATCAAGGTCGGTGCAGCGACGGAAGTCGAAATGAAGGAGAAGAAGGCGCGTGTCGAAGACGCGCTGCACGCGACCCGTGCGGCAGTCGAGGAAGGCATCGTCGCCGGTGGCGGCGTCGCGCTGGTTCGCGCCCGTAACGCCATCAAGAAGGTCAATGCCGACAACCACGATCAGCAAGTGGGTATCGACATTTTGTTCCGTGCAATCGAAGAGCCGCTGCGCCAGATCGTCAAGAACGCTGGCGAAGAACCCTCTGTCGTTCTGGCGAAAGTTGCGGAAGGCAAGAATGCTTTCGGCTACAACGCCCAGACCGGTGAGTACGGAGACATGCTTCAGCTAGGCATTCTGGATCCGACCAAGGTCTCGCGTTCGGCCCTGCAGAACGCCGCATCCGTGGCCGGTCTGATCCTGACCACCGAAGCGATGGTCGCCGAACTGCCGAAGGAAGAAGCCCCGGCGGCGCCGGCACCCGGCATGGGCGGTATGGGTGGCATGGGCATGGAAGGCTTCTAAACCCCTGCGCGGCAGTATTCAGTCCGTGGTACCCGAACCCCGCCGCCCGGCGGGGTTCTTTTTTGGCAGCCTCGCCCTCCGCCTGCGGCCATCGTATTTCACGATGGCACCGATCCTGCGTGCATTTCATTGCCGGCATCACGGCCCGGCCTGTCGCCGCAGACCGTATCGCCGCGCGCGAACGCTTTCGTTCGCGAAGCACTGATGCCTATACTTTTAGTTGTCAGGACTTTGGCTTCTTCGGTCGATACAGGTGATGGAGGTCATGCGATGACTGGCAAGACGCTGATTACCGACGTCGGAATACACGAGTACTTCTACAATGAAGTCCACCACGCCATAGAGCACCAGCACGTCGATGCGAGCGACGACGCTGCACACTATGTAGTCAATTTGCTGACCCTGTTCACCAAATCGGAGCAGTTGTTCGACCAGACGCCCGACGGTCCCGACCTGACGCCGCTCGCCTTGCTGTACGGACAGGCGATCGAAGCGCAGACGCTGGCCGAGCAGCGCGGGCTCCTGCGCAAGCTGGCGGATGTCGCCCTGTTCATTGCCGGCATATTTACCGACAGTCTCAGCAGGAAGGCCGTCGACGTCGACTATTACATCGCCATGGGCGGCAGCGCGTATTCGTATTTGTCGGATCGGCCCGACCATCCCATGCATACGATCTTCGCCGAACTGGCGGCGAAGTTTCATCGCTTCGTCGACGTGCTCAACGAGGTCAGCGAACGCGCTCACCTGAACTCCGAGCACGACATGCTGCGCCTGTATGAGCTGTGGCTGAAAACCGGGAGCGGGCGCGCCAGCTCGCGCCTGCTCGAAAACGGGCTGCAACCGATCTGGGTGCCGTCCGGTCGCGGCCGGCACTAGCGGGCGCGACGCGGAGAGCCGCCATCCAACTGCGCGCGCTCCAGGACCGGGTCCAACGCCTTTATCGGCTGGAACTGCAGTACGACGTCGACGATTTCGTCACCAGCCGCCGCGAACTGCTGCGTTCCGTTCACCCGGCGTCCGCGGAGGACTGCGAGGAAGTGGTCCTGCTGCGGGAAGACGAACATGGAGACGTGGAGCTGAGCGTGTTCCTGGACGCCGCCCTTCTGTCCCGGCTCGATGCCGCCGACCCGCTCACGGCCCTGCACCAGGACAATCTCGCGGACTTCTGCATCGCCGCCGAAGGCGTCAGCCATTTCGTGCATTTAATCTGGCGCGCCGGGCAGTCGCGCCAGACCACCCAGTTCGAACTGGAACTGCAGGCGGAGATCGATAAGTTCCTGCTGGCCTCGCAGTTGCTGCGCCAGCAGCAGGCCACACGGCCGCCGCGGGCACTGCACGGGTTGCTATTTGAATACGTTCGATTTCGCGATGCCCTGGACCCCGTGGCGCTCAGGCGTTATCGCGACGCCAACCACTATGCCGGGAAATACTGCCGACACCTGCATCGAACCTATCTGTCCGTCCCGACCGACTGCTCGGCGCCGTCCGCGGACGACCTGTCGCCGGCACCCGACATGCTGAACGAACTCTATCATTTCTACCGAATGCCGCAGCCGGACAAGCTGCGGCACATCAATACCGTCGCCGAACCCACGGCCGGCTGACGCCGGCCGACCACCCTCCCTTTTCCTGGCGCCGCCAAGGCGCCCGCCGACTTGATATGGATCATTGTTTGTGCGACCGCGCGCGACTAGTTTTTTACGCACAATCACGAGGCGGCCGCTTAGCGGCCGCGCAGCCCGGAAGGATGCTGACATGGTCACCCCCGAACCTAACGAGTTACCCAAGGTTGGCGACTGGTACCTGGAAACGGACACGGAAGACGAATTCCAGGTGATAGACGTAGACATCGACGAAGGCCTGGTGGAAGTCCAGTATTACGACGGCAACATCGACGAGTTCAGCTTAAACGACTGGCATGCGATGGCACCGCAACCGATCGAAGTACCGGAGGACTGGACCGGTCCCATGGACTCGCTGACGGATGACGACGTCGACTACGACGAGGAACCGTCGGAACATGCGCCGCCACGCCATAGCGCCCGCGGCACCCTGGTTCCGGATAATTTTCCAATCGAAGAGGAGACCGGCGCCTACGGTCCGATGCGCCGCTGGGTCGTCAACGAGAATTGACGCAACCGGTCCCCGCCCCGTGCGGGGCGACGACGTGCGGGCAACTTCGGCCCATGAATTGAATGCGAGGCAAGGTTTGAAGATTCAGATAGCGCCGCCTCCCGGCACGTCACGCGTTTCCGCCGACACGGGGGCGGACGGTGAAATCGAAATCGTAGTTGGACCGGTGCGCCTGAGCGGCCAGTTGACCTGGCCCCGCGGCGCGCGCGGCACGGTGATTTTTGCCCACGGCAGCGGCAGCGGCCGGCACAGTCCCCGCAATCTCTTTGTCTCCGGCGCTCTCAACCATGCCGGCTTCGGCACCCTGCTCTTTGACCTGCTCACGACCGACGAAGAAATCGATCGCAATAACGTCTTCAACGTCAAGCTGCTGGCGGATCGCCTGGTGGCCGCGACGCACTGGCTGCGCGACAAGAGCGGGATCGTGGATGCCCAGACCGCGCCGATCGGCTATTTTGGTGCGAGCACCGGCGCGGCGGCGGCTCTTTGTGCCGCCGCCGAACTGGGCCGGGAGATTGGCGCCGTCGTATCGCGGGGCGGCCGGCCCGATCTGGCTGGCCATCGCCTTCCCGAAGTAACAGCGCCCACCCTGCTGATTGTCGGCGGCTACGATGACATCGTGCTCGAGCTGAACCGCGAGGCGCACTCGCTGATGCGTTGCCGGTCCCGCCTGTGCGTGGTGCCCGGTGCCACCCACCTTTTCGACGAAGCCGGCGCGCTGGAAGCCGTGGCCGACCTCGCCCGCGACTGGTTCCTGCAGCACCTCACATCGACGGCACAGCCTACGGCCAACGCCTGAGGGCTACGTCGCCGCGCCTCAGCCGGGGCGGCCGTCAATGCGCGGGCGCATCAGGATCGGCACATAAATTACAAGGTAAATCAGGAATGCGCCGGCCCATAAGGCGCTGGCCAGATACGTTGCGCTGACCATCAAATTTGCCGGCAGGCCGGCCGGCGTCAGCAGGCGCAACAGGGTGGCAATCGACACCATCAGGTAGGCCGCAATAACCGCCGGCGGTGTCCGCAGCGGCCGGCCGGTGTGGCCCAGCGCGACCCGCGACATCATCCCCAGGGTGAAGGTACCGATGGCCCCGGCGGTGAGACCGTGCATCGCGTCCTGCCAGCGCATCAGGTCGGTCAGCAGGGCGAAAGACTTCAGCAGAAGACCGATCACCAGCCAGGCATAACCCAGATGCAACACCCACGTGATGGGCTGCCGGCAGGTTCGCCAGGATTGCCAACCGCGCATGCGCCAGCCGCTGACCAAAGCCGCCGCCAGTGCCGCCACGCCCTGCACCTTGCCAAACTCGCCTGACATCCCCGACGCCGGCATGACCTCGAGGACCACCACGGCGAGCATCGTGTACAGTGCCCAGCGGTCGGTCCAGTTCGGCTGCCGCGAAGGACTGCCGACGGCATTGGCGGTAAAGCCGGGGATCACGCGGCCGCCTATCACCACCATCAGCACCGTCACCAGGTCGACGGCGAGCTTGAGACCGATCTCGCCACCATCCGGCACGATCCCCATGGCGCCCAGGTGGATCAGCAGATCGACCGCGGCGAACGCCATCAACACCCGGGGAAACAGGAAATTCCGGCGATTGTCCTTCTCGAGGATCGACGGCCGGATGGCCCACACCAGCGCCGGAAAGAAAGCGACGTCCACGACCGCCACCAGCCATGCCGGCAGCCAGCCGTTCAGCAGCATCACCACCCGTCCGGCCAGCCAGACGGCGACGAGCCATACGAGCGTGCCGCCCTTGCGGCCGGGAATGCCGGTCCAGTTCGGTACGGCCGTCAGCAGGAAGCCGGCAATGACCGCCGCCGTGTAACCAAACAGCATCTCGTGGCCGTGCCAGACCTGCGGCGCATACGCCATGGGCGGCGCCCAGGCGCCCGCATAGATGACCGCCCACAGCGGCATCCACACCACGGCGGTCAATGCGGCGAGCAGAAAGAACGGGCGAAAGCCCAGGCCCCAGACGGGGTGGGCACTGAAGGCGTCACGGTGAACAGCAGTCTGAACCATGCTCATGTCACGGATCATCGGCACGACGGCTTCGCCCCGCCTTGATAAACATCAATCCGCCCGGCGCGGGAAGCCGTGGCGATCCGCCGCTAGCGGCGCTTGCCGCAGCCGGTCGGGCTGCCGGGATGGAGGGTCCTGCCCGGCTTGCCGCCCGCACCACGTCCCGGCTTGGACGCGCGGGACTTGGCGCGCTTATCCGCTTCGACCGGCGGCACGGTCGGCAGGCCGGTGTGCTGAGTGCGAAACGGCTTGGCCTTGCCCGGGCGGCGCGCCCCTTCCGGCGCTTTCCCGGTGCCGGCCGGCTGGTGCAGCGGCACCAGCTGGTGCTTGGCGTTGCCGACCAAATCGCCCCGGCCCATGCGCCGCAGGGCCTGGCGCAGCAGCGGCCAGTTGTTCGGATCGTGATAGCGCAGGAAAGCCTTGTGCAACCGCCGCACTTTCAGGCCCTTGGGAATGGTCACGTCCTCGCTGTGATGCGTCACCTTGTGCAGCGGATTCTTGCCGGTGTGATACATCGCGGTCGCCGTCGCCATGGGAGAAGGCAGGAACGCCTGCACCTGGTCGGCGCGGAACCCGTTCTTCTTCAGCCAGAGCGCCAGTTCCAGCATGTCCTCGTCGGTGGTGCCGGGATGGGCGGCGATGAAATACGGGATCAGGTACTGCTCCTTGCCGGCCTCCTTCGAGTACATATCGAAGAGCTGCTTGAAGCGGTAGTAAGTGCCGACACCAGGCTTCATCATCTTCGACAGCGGCCCTTCGCCGATCGCTTCCGGCGCAATCTTGAGATAGCCGCCGACGTGATGCTGCGCCAGCTCTTTCACGTAGGCCGGCGATTCGATCGCCAGGTCGTAGCGCACACCCGAGCCGATCAAAATCTTCTTGATGCCGGGCAGCTCGCGCGCCCGGCGGTAGAGTTGAATCAACGGTGCGTGATCGGTCTTGAGATTCTTGCAGATACCGGGGTAGACACAGGACGGCCGCCGGCAGGCCGATTCGATTTCCTTCGACTTGCAGTGCAGGCGGTACATGTTGGCGGTCGGCCCGCCGAGATCGGAGATGACGCCGGTAAAACCCGGCACCGTGTCGCGGACGGTTTCAATCTCGCGGATCACCGAGTCCTCCGAGCGGTTCTGGATGATGCGGCCCTCGTGCTCTGTGATCGAACAGAACGTGCAACCGCCGAAGCAGCCGCGCTGGATCGTGATCGAGAAGCGGATCATTTCGTACGCCGGGATCTTCTGACCGCCGTAGGCCGGATGCGGGCGGCGCGCATAAGGCAGTTCGTAGATCGCGTCCATTTCCTGCATGGTCAGCGGGATGGGCGGCGGATTGACCCACAGGTCGCGATCGCCGTGGCGCTGCACCAGGGCGCGCGCGTTACCGGGGTTGGACTCCAGGTGCAGGATGCGCGAAGCATGAGCGTAAAGGACCGGATCCTCGACCACCTGCTGGTAGGACGGCATGCGTATCACCGAGCGTTCGCGATCGGCATTGGAGACGCGCTTCAGAAAACGCACCACGTTTTGTCCGGCCGGGGCTGACGCGTTCCGGGCCAGGCGCTGCTCTTCCATGGCGTAGGGATCGACCGGCGGATTGAGCGGGCCCGGCGCGTCGACGCGGGTGGAATCAATCTCGATGCAGTCCGGCGGCAGGGCGCTGCGCGCGAAGGCCGTGCCGCGGATGTCGGTGATCTCGTGGATGTCCTCACCTCTGCCTAAGCGATGGGCGATATCGACGATGGCGCGTTCGGCGTTGCCGTAGACCAGCAGGTCGGCCTTGGCATCGAAGAGGATAGAGCGGCGAACTTTTTCCGACCAGTAATCGAAGTGGGCGATGCGGCGCAGGCTGGCCTCGATGCCGCCGATGACAATGGGCACGTCGCCATAGGCCTCGCGGGCCCGCTGCGCGTAGACGATCACCGAACGATCGGGCCGCCGGCCGCCGGCGCCGCCCGGCGTGTAGGCGTCGTCGGAACGGATGCGGCGTTCCGAAGTGTAGCGGTTGACCATCGAATCCATGTTGCCGGCGGTGATGCCGAAGAACAGCCGCGGCCTGCCCAGGACCCGGAACGGGTCCGCGCTCTGCCAGTCCGGCTGGCTGATGATGCCGACCCGGAAGCCCTGCGCCTCCAGCAGCCGGCCGATGATGGCCATACCGAAGCTCGGGTGATCGACATAGGCGTCGCCGGTGACGAGAACGATATCGCATTCGTCCCAGCCCAGCGCTTCCATGTCAGCGCGCGACACCGGCAGATATGGAGCCACGCCGAAGCGTGCCGCCCAGTATTTACGGTAGGAAAAAAGAGGCTTGGGCTGTGTCGCGATCGTTTGCATGGCGCGCATTAGACCGCATTTCCGCCGACGCTTTAACCCCCCGTCACTTTAGCCAGCTGCGCCGGATGCGGCTTTTGCAGAAATCCCGACAGCCGGCAAGCCACAGTAAAAAAGCAAGTCCCTGTATGTACTGTAGTTTCGCACGTTCGTGAGAATCGAATGGTCTGGGAATTTGGACCCCTGTAAACGTCGGGGGTGATATGGCGAAGACATGCCCGCGAATGCGAGATTATAATTATCGCGACGCCGGGCTCTCGGTATCGCAATTGGACAGGGACGCATCACCCAGGACAACGCACCGGGACGTTATTGGGGATCGTGGTCAAGTACCACGGTAACTGCGGCAAGATTCCCAAATTGGATGAAGGAGGCAATTGCGATGACTCAGCCAACTCGTGGCTGCGGCCTGTTCGTGTTCCTGCTGTTGCTAACTGCGTTGAATCTCCCGGACGCCATGGCGTCTACAGCAGACGCCAGCGCGACGGTGGATTGGACCACCTTGAATATTTCGATGACCGCCGTGTCGGGCACCCCGGCTCTAACGCTGATCACGGGAACCTATGCACAGCATGACTATTCAACGGCTGACGGCGGCGGACTGTCTCAAACCAACGATATTTATGATTGGACCTCCGGCACCTCGGCCAGAGTCGCGAGCGGCCTCTCTTACGGTGAAGCGGCGACGGAACCGTCGACATTGTCGGGATCAGTACATATCGACACCTACGGTCAATTTCATGGTCAGAGCACTCGCTCCGGCAGTGTCCTCGTAACCGGCGGGATTGCGGACGTTACATTCAGCATCGACACGCATTTGGCGGACACCCTGCCACCGGATGCCACCTCTTATACGGTCTCCGTCAACGCAAGCCTCACCGTTCAGCCGAGCGGCGGGTCAGCGGCAATCGACAATGCGGAAATCTTTCGCTATTTCGGAGACGGTTTACCACTCGCCCAGGACACCCTGGACAAGACCTTGAGCGCGACCGTCAGACTTGGCAACGTACAGAGTGCGAACTTCGACATCAGCAACGACGTGCAATTGACCCTGTTTTCACCGGCACCGGTACCTTTGCCGGCGGGAGCATTGCTTTTCGGCAGCGGCGTGCTGGGACTGCTGGCCACCATGCGGCGCCGGGTGGCCTTTAGTTAATCATTCGCGGATTTGACGGTGTCCCCTGGCGGCAGGATGCCGCCGCCAGGGAACGCAAACGCGGGTCAGCGGGGACGCGGTTTGCGGTGGTTGGACAGCAACTTGACGCGCGGCGCGGATGAGCTGTTGACGCGGCAGACATGGTGGTTGCAGGCAGGGCAGCAATATTCGGCCAGATCGCCCTTGTCGGCCTGGCGTGCCACTTCAACGCGGAAAACCGCGCCGCAATGACCGCAGGTCTGCTCGAATATCGAGCTTGGGCGGAAGGGCTTTGGCTGTTCCGGCTTCTCTGCTGACGAAGCTTGTCAACCCACGTCAGAACCTCAGCCTGCCGCCGCGCTGATTCATGCCGCCGGATTCCCGGGGCCTGGCTTCGTTCACCTTCAGGTTGCGCTCGCCGAGCATGGCCTGATCCAATTCCTTGATCGCATTCGACCCGTCCTGATCGTTCATTTTAACGAAGGCAAAACCGCGCGACTCGCCGCTGTAACGATCGGTAATGATTTCCACGGAATCGACTTCGCCATAGCGCTCGAACAGCGTGCGTAATTCGTCTACCGTCGTGGCGGGGGAAAGATTGCCCACATAAATATTCTTGGCCATGTTGGATTCCTTTCGGTCGCGACCCGCGGTACGGTCGCGTTGTGGATGTGGGTGCGTCAGGCTGTCGCGGGCGCACAAATCCGAATCTGTGTTTGGGAAATGCTCAGCGGAGATGGGCGGTTTTTCCGGAGGACTGGCGGGAATTACGGCTGCGAGCCCGGAAACTCCGGAAAACGTCGGGACGCCCTGCTGGCGCGATGACTAATGCCGGCAGACTACCACGCCCCCCAACGCAAAGCGAATACGGGGCGCGTGTTCAGTCCTCGAAGGCGGCGATGACTTCCGGTTCGGTACGAGCGGCATCCATCCATTCCGCTACGGACGGGTGGGCCAGCACCGTTTGCAAGTACGCCTCGGCAACAGCGCCTGTGGCCAGCCGGTAGGTGTGAAAACGCAACGCCACCGGCGCATACATGGCATCGGCGATAGTGAAGCGCCCGAACAGCCAGGGACCTTCGCTCTGGCAGCGTTGCCGGCAGTGCCGCCATATCGCTTCAATGCGCAGCACGTCCTTGTGGACGGCCTCGGGCAGAGCCTTCGTCGCGGGCGGGCGGCGGCAGTTCATGCCGCAATGCGTGCGCAGGGCCTGGAAACCGGCATGCATTTCCGCGGCAATCGAACGCGCTTCGGCGCGGACCGACGCATCATCGGGCCAGCCGCGCACCTCGGGAAAACGCTCGGCAAGGTATTCGAGTATCGCCAGCGATTCCCACACGGTGATGCCGCCGTCTTTGAGCACCGGCACCTTCCCCGCTGCCGAATACGCCGCGATGCACCCGGCAGTGTCCTCCCGGTACAGCGGGATGCGGACCTCATCGAAGGCGATACC
>CAYVOU010000021.1:0-10385 GCA_964453295.1 uncultured Gammaproteobacteria bacterium | reverse complement strand
GAGCAGCGCGGCGACACCGGCCTTGTCATCGAGATGCCGCGAGGAGATATAGCCGCTCTCGTTCCATTCGGGCTGCGGGTCGATCGCGATGAAGTCGCCGACGTTGATGCCCAGCACTTCCAGTTCCTCGCGCGAGTCCGCAACCTCGTCAATGCGCAGTTCCACGTGCTCCCAGTTGATTGGCTGGTCGTCCACCTCCTCGTTGAAGGCGTGGCCGGATGCCTTGAGCGGCAGGATGGTGCCGCGGTAGGAGCGCTGGTCCGCGAACAACGTCACCCGGGCGCCCTCGGCGAAGCGGCTCGACCAGTGGCCCAGCGGCAGCAGTTCCATGCGCCCGTTGCCTTTGAGATTACGCACGATGGCGCCGAGGGTATCGAGGTGGGCGACGACGGCGCAAGCCGGGCGATCCGTTTCGCCCTTGATCGTGGCGCGGATGGCGCCGCGCCGGGTCAGTCCATAAGGAATATCGAGCTCCTCGAGCTTGGCGCAGGTGTAGTGTACGACCTCGTCGGTGAACCCGACCGGGCTTGGGATGGCCAGCAGTTCGAACATTGTCTGACGCATGTACTCAACGTCAACCGGCAGTTTTCTGGAAGTCATCATGTCGATACTCGCGGGTGATGGTAAATGGAAACAGCAAATCCAGGAATCTCTCCACGGTCGGCTGCGGTTCGTGGTTGGCCAGGCCGGGCCGTTCATTGGCCTCGACGATCACGTAGTCCGGCCTGAGCGGCGACGGCACCAGGAAATCCAGGCCCGTCACCGGGATCTCCAAGGCCTTGGCCGCCTCGATGGCGGCATTGCAAAGCGTGGGATGCAGCAACTCGGTGACGTCGTGCAACGTGCCGCCGGTGTGCAGATTGGCGGTCTTGCGCACCGCCAGGTTGGCGCCCTTTTCCAGCACCTCGTCCATGGCATGGCCAGACAGGCGCACGCAACGCTCGGTTTCGCCGTCGAGCGGAATGCGAGACTCCCCCGCCGTGGCGGCGGCGCGGCGACGCGACAGCTTTTCGATGAGCTTGCGTATCACGTGCTGGCCATCGCCGGTAATCACCGGGGGCTTGCGCAAAGCCGCGGCGACGACCCGGTAGCCGATGACCACGATGCGCAAATCCTCGCCCGGACAATAACGTTCCAGTAACACGGTGTTGTCGTACCGTCGTGCACGGCGGATGGCGGTGCGCAGATCCCGGGCATTGCGTATGTCGACGCTGATGCCGGCTCCCTGCTCGCCATCGGCCGGCTTGACCACCACGGCACCGTGCTTCTTGAGGAAAGCCAAATCGCCGGCGGCATCGTCCGCTTCGCACTGTTCCGGGACTTCCAGTCCGGCGCGATGCAGCAATCGCGAGGTCACCCGCTTGTCCTGGCAGCGCGACATCGCGATCGACGACGTCAGCTCGGAGAGAGATTCGCGACAGACGATGGAGCGACCGCCCAACGTGAGGCGGAAATAACCCGCCTCCGCATCCAGCAGGTCGACGGCGACGCCGCGCCGGCGCGCTTCCTTGACGATAATGCGAGCATAGATATTGAGGTCGGCATCCGCAAGCTCGGTGGGTCCGGTATAGAGCGGTTCGTTGATTGCGTTCTTACGCTTGATCGCGAAAACCGGCACACGTTCGAACCCCAGCTTTTCGTACAGGGCGATGGCCTGCTCGTTGTCGTGCATGACCGAGAGGTCCATGTAGGCCCGGCCGCGCGACTTGAAATGCGAGGCGAGATGGCACACCAGCGCCCGGCCGACGCCCGGATTGGCCGCGCCGGGATCCACCGCCAGGCACCACAGGCTGGACCCGCCTTCCTCGTCGCCGAAGGCATGGACGTGATCGACCCCCGTCACCGTGCCGATGACGATGCCGGTGGCGTTGTCCTCGGCAACCATGTAGCTGATTTTGGGCGAACTGCGGTTCTGCCACATGAAACGCGGATCCGCCGGCACCATCTGGCGCGCCTGATAAATGCGGTTGATGGCTTCCGCGTCCTCCAGGGATCGCATGCGCCGCAACGTGTAGCCCGCGGTATCGGGCTCGGGCGCCACGTAGCGCTTCAGCGGCAACCGGTAGGTGTGCGAAGGATCGAGGAACAGCTGCTGGGGCGCCTGCGCCAGGATCACGTGCGGATCCTGAACGTACATCGCGATGTTACGCGCGCCGTGCCTTTCCGCCTGCACCGCCAGCGCGATGTCGGCGGGGTTGGCGAAAGTATGCGCCATAATCAGCTGGCCCCAGCCACATTCCAGGGCCACGTCCTCGCGGTTAGGCTGGCCCTCGCCGGTTCGGCTCTTCGCCGCGTCGTTTGTTGATCGCCGGCGAGGCCCTTTCGGCTTGCCGGTTTGCCTGACTGCGTTCATGGTCTACCTCCCCTGGTTCACATGCTTCTGCAACCAGCCTTCCAGCGCCGCCAGCTGCCAGAGCTTGGAACCGCCAAGGGGTGTGATATGGGCATCAGGCGCGGCATACAAAGCTTCCACGTATTCGCGCCGGAACAACCCGCGTGATCGCGCCACAGGTGCGTCCAGCAGGCTGCGCGCGTAATCGAGAAAATCTCCCTGCAGGTACTTGAGGGCCGGCACGGGAAAATATCCCTTGGGCCGATCGATGACTTCACCGGGGATCACCAGGCGCGCCGCCTCTTTGAGCACGTGCTTGCCGCCCCCGGCGATCTTGTGGCGGCCGGGGATGCGGGCCGCCAGTTCGACCAGTTCATGATCCAGAAACGGCACCCGCGCCTCCAGCCCCCAGGCCATGGTCATGTTGTCGACCCGCTTCACGGGGTCGTCGATCAGCATCACGCTGCTGTCAATACGCAGGGCGCGATCGATGGGATCCGGCGCGCCGGGACGCGCGAAATGATCGGCGATGAACTCACGGCTGTAATCGTCGCCGGCGAAACGCAGATCGACGGCCTGCAGGTATTCCTCGTGCGTGCGATCGCAAAAGGCCTGCGCATAATCCGTCACGGCATCGGTCGATGCCATCATCGGCGGATACCAGTGATAGCCGCCGAAAACTTCGTCCGCGCCCTGCCCCGACTGCACGACCTTGCTGTGCTTCGATACGGCCTCCGAAAGCAGGTAGAAAGCGATGCAATCATGCGACACCATGGGCTCGCTCATTGCCGCCAGCGCCTCCGGCACGCGCGGCAACAGCGTACGGCTGTCGATGAAAAGCTTTTCGTGATCGGTGCCGAAGCGCTTGGCGACGATATCGGAGTAAACGAACTCGTTGCCGGCTTCGGTATCAACGTCCTCGAAACCGATCGAGTAGGTTTTGAGATTGGAACCGGCTTCCGCCATGAGACCGACGATCAAGCTCGAATCCACGCCGCCGGACAGCAGGGCGCCCACGGGCTCGTCGGAAACCAGGCGCCGCTTCACGGCCAGCCGCAGCGCCGCCAGCGTATCGTCCCGCCATTGGTCAAAGCCGCGCTGTTCGTCGCCGCCTTCCCGATCGAAGGACAGCTCCCAGTAATTCTGCTCACGCTGGCTGCCGTCGGCTTCGATCACCATTAGGCTCGCAGGCGGCAGTTTGCGAACACCGCGCAGGATCGTGTACGGCGCCGGCACCACCGCGTGGAAATGCATGTAATGATGCAGGGCGACCGGATCGATGTCGGTATCGACGTCACCGGCGGCCAGCAGCGCCGGCAGCGTCGACGCGAAGCGCAGGCGGGCGCCCTGGCGCGACCAGTAAAGCGGCTTGATGCCCAAGCGATCGCGGCCCAGCACCAACCGGCCGCTGTCACGCTCCCACAGCGCGAAGGCAAACATGCCTTGCAAGCGCCTCACGAAGTCGGGACCCCAGCAGTGATAAGCCTTGAGCAGCACCTCGGTATCGCCCGTGGACCAGAAACGATAGCCCTTCGCCTTGAGCTCGGCCCGCAGTTCGGGATGGTTGTAGACCGCACCGTTGTAGACGATGCCCAGTCCCAGCTCGTTGTCGATCATGGGCTGCTGGGCGTGCTCGGACAGATCCATGATTTTCAGTCGGCGGTGGCCGGCGGCCAGCGGGCCCATCTGGAAAACGCCGCTGCCGTCCGGGCCACGGCGGGACATGGTATCGGTCATGCGCGCAACGGCATCGACATCGGCTTTGTACTGGTCGTAACGGCGTTCGCCGGCAAATCCACACATTTTGCTATTGGGTCTCCATGGTTTGAGCGGGATCGGCGACCGGCGCCTGCGCCGCCTTTTCCGGCGCGTCCACGACGCGCATGAGTTCAGCCACTTTTTCGACGGCGGCGAGCAGGGTGTCGCGCTCGGACTCACCGATGCGGGCAAAGCTGCGGGCGAACCCTGCGTGCACCAGCGGCGGGGCATCGGCCAGGGCCGCCCGGCCGCGCTGGGTCAATGCGACCAGAACGCGGCGCCGATCGGCGGCGGCGCGCACGCGGGTGACGAGCTGTTTGGTTTCGAGGCGATCGAGAATGGCGGTAACGGTGCCCTGGGTCAGGCTGACACGCTCAGCCAGCCGCCCGGCGGATAGCGGCTCGGGATCCGGGGCCAGCGCCGCCAGCACCAGTGCCTGCGGCAGGGTCAGGCCGGCGCTTTGCTCCAGGCGTTTGGAATGCGTATCCAGCGATTGAGAAATGCGCCGCAGCGCGCCGAGCAGCGGCAACACTTGGTTGATCACGGGCACCCGATAAAATCCTTTGAATTCAAAACAATTACTATTCTGCCACAAAATACTTTGCGTTCAAAGTATTTTGTGCGGCGCAGTTGCCGGCCAGGAAAGGGTTGCTCGGGGGTCAGCGGGCGGCGCGGGTTCAGGCGGGCGGCGAGGCCGTGCCCAACAACGCAACCAGCAGCAGGATTACGACGGCCAGAATGGTCTCGATGAGAACGTTGAGGCGCAGCCGCCGCAGACAGCCCGCGTCGGGGGCGGTCGGCGTCCGGGCCGCGCTTTCCAGGCCGGGCCGCTGCCGCAGCAGATTGTCGGCGGCAACGGCCAGCAGCAGTGCCAGCACGGCGAGCTTTGCAAGGAGCAGGCCTCCGTAGGCGGTGTGAATGAGGTCCGCCGACGAGCGCAGCAGATAGGCGGCATTGAGCCAGCCGCTGGCAACCACCACGATCACACAGAGGACACAGATACGGGAAAACGCCCGGGTCACCTGCGCGGCCGTCGCCACCGTCACGCCATCGGCATCGCTGCGCCTGAGAAACCACAGGAACGCGGGCAGGCCGCCTATCCAGATGCCCAGCGCCAGCAGGTGCGCCACCTGGGCGCCGATCTGCAACGACGAAGCCTGGGCCGCGGCGGCAACGTGGCCAACCCAGACCAACAGCGCCAGGGCCATGGCCGCCGTGGCCGCCGCCGCGACTTCCAGCCAGCGCAAACGCGGCGACAAGGCAAGCAACACGCCCAGCAGGCCCAGGATCGCCAGGCGCCACAGCATGATCTGTCCGAATTGCGTATCTAGCGCGACAGTCTCAACCAGCGGCACGGTCAGGCGGCTGCCCGCCATCACGCTCGCCTGCGCCAGCAGCCACGGAACCAGGGTCAGCACGGCGATACCAAGAGTCCAGGCAGCCAGCCGCCGATACCCCCATGCGGTCGCTTGCGCCGCATTGTCCTCCGCCCGCTGCCAGCGGCGCAGCAGTATCAGGAATGACAGGGTGCCCAACAGCATGAGCGCCGTCGCAAACTGACAGGCGCGCAGCAGCACCAGCAGCCCGTTCAGCATGCTTCCCGTGGACGGCATCGATCCGGGTGTTCGTCTTAAGAGGAAACCTGGAAGGTGAAATCGCCGTGCGTCCTGTGCGAGTCCACGGAGATCACGGCCCACTTGACCGTGTAGGTACCCGCATCGAGTTTGCCGACGGTGATGCGCAGCACGTTCGGCGCCTTGTCGTCGACCGTTGCCTTGCCGACGTCCACTTCTTTACCGTTCGCATCGAACACCTTCGCGTTGCTGAAAACGGGCTCGAGTTTTTCCGAAAACGTCAGCACGACCTCGGCAGGCGCAGTCTGCACGCTGCTGCCGACCCGGGGCTCGGCATGTTCGAGCCTGGCGTGTGCAAGCGCCACCGGTGCCATCAGCATGCCGCACAGGACGAGTAGAAAATTCCATAACCGGAGCGAGCGACTCATGGTCAGCTCCTCCCGAAGAGCGGCCTGGCGAACGCGCCCGGCGCGACGTCATCCAGATAGAAGTGCAGTTGCGCCAATACACCGACGTCGCGACCACTGGCGCTGTTGAGCGGCACCTGGGCTTCCACGCCGAGCTGGAAATACTGGCTGGTATAGATCACGCCAGGATAGACGAAGCCGGTGGTGTCATGATTGCCGCGATTCAGCCCGGTCTGCGTCGAGATCTCGACCAGCGGGATCAGATGATTGAAAAAATCAGGCAGGCCGTAATCTTTTACCGCGGATTGCAGATAAGGCATGCTGTATTCGATCGCAACACCGCTGTTGAGGAAATCGGGGTTCTGGTCGGGACCCGAGTGGTCCTGGTCCGGGATTGCGACACCGAGCGAACCGGTCACGGCGAACGGCCGCAGCAGGCTAACTCGCGCCGGCAGATCACCCAGCCCCTTGCCGAAGAACACCGCGGGCGTGTAGGTCGAGAAATCATCGCCGATGGCGCTGGCGCCGGTACCGCCCACTTCCGTATCGAGACCGATCGAGAGCAGCATTTCGTGTTCGTCACTGTGGAAGAAATTCCATTTCGCCGACAGGCCCAGGTTGCCGAAGCCGCTGGCGCCGGGCCGATCGGTCCAGGTCTCGTCGAAACCGATGGCCACCCGGGGCAGCACGCGGATCGCGGCATCAAACGTCACATCGGTCTGGTTGCCTATCGAGGAAACCGTGGGCAGCGAGAGTTCACTGGCGGCGAAGGGGTCGTCCGTGGCCAGCGTCGCGGGAAAGAAGCGGTTGCCGGCGTAGCCGTGGGCCGTGGCCGTCTGACTGCAAATTGGTGTGAGCACAACGGCAACAGCAGCGGATGCAACTGTCCGGCGCGCGAATGTTCGCCAGCTCATTGGTTCCTCCTGATTGTTGGCGGCCCCGGACAGCATCGGGCCTGATTTTTATTTGTGGGCCTATGCTGCGTAGTGAGACACGGCGAGTCAACGAAACAGGGTGCGACATAATGCCGCACCAAAGGACGGCGCACCGGGCGAAATGCTCATTGCGCCGATGGCCGGTGAATCGACGCGGGGCAGCTTGAGAGTAATAACCGGATCGGCACCCCCCTCGCCGGCGGCGATCTATCATTGCGGGAGCGGAGAACACTTTGCGATGGCGGCCATACGAACGACGGAAAAGCGTGGCCCCCGGGCGAGGTCGGTGGCCAATTGGTCCGACCGGGTCACGCGCGGAAGCAACGCCCTGGACCTCGAGGACGGCGTTTTCACCTGGGCCGACCCGAAGCGCATCGCCATGTCGCTCAAGCGCTCCGCCGAATCGAGCACCCGCCGCAAGGCCACGCCATTCCGATCCGCCATGTCGATGCTGGTCTTCTACATCAACCGGGCCGGCAGGAATCTGGAAACCGATCAATTGGCGGTCCTGCAGGCGGCCAAGGCGGAACTGCGCAGGCTCTACGGCAGGCACTGAACCCGCGTGCCGGGCCCGGGCGAGGAGACCCCGCACCGAAATGCGCAAACGTATCGCCATCATTCAAGGCCATCCCGATCCCGGCGGCGGCCACTTCTGCCATGTGCTGGCGGCCGCTTATGGCGACGGCGCGCGGCAGGGCGGCCACCGGACGATGACGGTTAATGTCGCCACCCTCGATTTCCCCGTGCTTCGTTCCAAGGCCGACTGGGACAGTGCGCCGCTGCCGGCGGGCCTTGCCGACGCGCGCGACGCCATGCATCAAGCCGACCATCTGGCGTTACTCTTTCCGTTGTGGCTGGGCGGGATGCCGGCGCTGTTGAAGGCGTTTCTCGAGCAGGTCCTGCGTCCGGATTTTTCCACGTCGCCGATGGCCGCCCCGGGGGGCGCGCAGAGGCCGCTGGCGGGCAAGTCGGCGCGGATCGTCGTGACCATGGGCATGCCCGAGCTGGTCTATCGCTGGTACTTCTGCGCGCATGGCGTAAAAAGCCTGGAACGCAGCATACTCGGCTTCTGTGGTGTTGCGGCGATCCGCCGAACGCTGATCGGGTCAGTCGAAACTGCCAAGGCCGACGTTCTGGGGCGCCGGCTGGAACAGCTACGCGAGCTTGGCCGGCGGGCACGCTAGCGGCGGCATCCGGAGCGGGCAAGCGGCCTCAGGGGCGGGTATCATTCCGGCAGGCAGCGCGGCTGCGCGCACTGCGAAACGGCGCCCATGGGACGCCCGGACATGGGGGAGCATCCAATCATGATCGAACAGATCCAAAGCGGTTCCACCAACATTGTCGCCTTCAAGCTGAGCGGCAAGCTGCATGACGAAGACTACAAGACCTTCGAACCGGCGGTCGACGCCGCCATCGCGGCCGGCGGTCCATTGCGCCTGCTGGCGCAGTTCGAGGACTTTCACGGCTGGGATCTGCACGCGGCCTGGGACGACACCCGGTTCGGCCTCAAGCATTACGCGGATTTCGATCGCATTGCCATGATCGGCGACCGGCGCTGGGAGGAATGGATGACCAGGCTTTGCAAACCCTTCACGCGCGCGACCGTCAGATATTTCGACGTGGCTGATACCGACGCCGCCTGGGACTGGGTCCGGGAGCCACGCTGAGCCGTCAGCTACGCCGACGGCGCGCCGTCTCGACAACATTCAGAAGAAAGAACCGGATATGCCTTACGCGAGGACGAACGACGGCGCCCGTGTGTTCTGGGACGAGTCGGGCCGTGGCGACCCGCTGCTGCTGATCATGGGGCTGGGCTATACCAGCGAAATGTGGTTCCGCATCGTACCGCCGTTGTCGGCGCACTACCGCGTCGTGTTTTTCGACAATCGCGGCGTCGGCCGCAGCGATGCCCCCGACGGCCCGTACCTGCTGTCGACGATGGCCGAGGACGCGATCGCCGTGCTCGATGCCGCCGCCGCCGGCCAGGCCCACGTCTTCGGGATCTCGATGGGCGGCATGATCGCGCAGGAACTCGCGCTTTCCCACCCTGCCCGTGTGCGCTCGCTCGTCCTGGGATGCTCGACCACAGGCGGTGCCGGCGCGACGCCAACGCCGCAACCCGTGGTGGAAGCGCTGCGACAGCGTGGCGCCATGCCGCCCGAAGAAGGCGTCGCAATGCTGGTGCCGTATCTCTACGACGATTCGACACCGCGTGAACGTGTCGAGGAAGACCTCGCCATAAGACGGCGCACTTATCCATCCACCGCCAGCTATGAAGCGCAACTGGCCGGTGTCTTCGCGTGGATCGGGACACTGGAGCGACTCGGCTCCATCTCCGTCCCCACCCTTGTCGTGCACGGCGAGAACGACCGCCTGATCCCGCCCGAGAACGCGCACACCCTGGCGCGGGCCGTCCCTGGCGCCCGGCTCGCCATCGTGCCGCGGGCCAGTCATCTTTTCATCACCGACCAGACCGACCAGACCTGCGAAACGGTCCTGTCGTTCCTCGCTGAATGCTGAACGCGGCTAGAGGACCTGGACGAGCTTGTAGCCGGTGCCGTGGACGGTGATGAGGTAGCGCGGCCGTGTCGGATCGGGTTCGATCTTCTTGCGCAGGCGCAGGATAAAGTTGTCCACCGAGCGCGTCACGACGTCGTCCGAACGGCCCCAGACCTCGGTCAACACCGCATCGCGTGAGACCACCTGGCCGCGGCGGCGGTAGAGGAATTCGAGCAACTCCAGTTCCTTGGAACTCGCCTCCAGCGCCGTGCCGTCCCGGGAAACATGGTGCCGCGCGAAATCGACGTCGGCCACGCCGATCCGAACCGGGCCGGCAACGCCGTCACGGCGATCTCGGCGCCGCAGGTGCGCGTGGATACGCGCCAGCAATTCTCGCAGGCTGAACGGTTTGACGACATAATCGTCGGCGCCGCTTTCCAGGCCCACCACCTTGTCCAATTCCTGGCCGCGTGCGGTCAGCAGGATGATCGGCGGCTCGAAGCCCTGTTTGCGCAAGCGCCTGCAGAGCTCGATACCGTCCCCGTCAGGCAGCATCACGTCCAGCAGGATCAGGTCGGGGCGGCGGCGCAGCGCCGTTTCCCGTCCCTCGCCCGCCGTGCCGGCGCCGATGACCGAATAGCCCTCGATCTCGAGATTGTCGACCAGCCCGTTGCGCATCGCCGCGTCGTCTTCGACGACCAGTACCGTCGTTGCCCTGCTCATGTCCTGCCTCCTGCCGCCGGGAAAGATACCACCGCGCGCACGCCGCTGTGGCCTTCCGGCACGTCAAGTATGAAATGCGCATGGTGCGCCCTGGCAATTTGTTCGACCAGCGCCAGCCCGATGCCGCTACCGTGGCTGGACTCCGCCAGCTGACCCC
>CAYVOU010000020.1:5952-10387 GCA_964453295.1 uncultured Gammaproteobacteria bacterium | reverse complement strand
CGAAACGCTACTTTATCGTCTGCACGCCGCCGTCGCCGCCGACCAGCAGTATGTCGGCCGGCCTGCGCGCGAACAGACCGTTGCAGACGACTCCCGCGATCTGGTTGAGCTCGGACTCGAGCTTGACCGCATCCAGTATCTCCAGGTTGTGCACATCCAGGATCAGGTTGCCGTTGTCGGTCACCATGCCGCTGCGATACTGCGGCTGCCCGCCCCGCTTGGCCAACTGCCGGCCCACGTAGCTGCGCGCCATGGGTATCACCTCGACTGGAAGGGGAAACCGGCCTAGCACACCGACCATCTTGCTGTCATCGACGATGCACACGAACCTGCGGCTGGCCGCGGCGACAATCTTTTCGCGGGTCAGCGCGCCACCGCCGCCCTTGATGAGCTGACGGTGCGCCGTCGCCTCGTCGGCGCCGTCGACATAGAGGCTCAACTCGAACTGATCGTTCAGCTCGACAACCGGAATGCCGTGCTTTTTCAGCAGGGCAGCCGTCGCGTCCGAGCTGGCGACCGCGCCGTTGATGCGCCCCTTGATACGGGCCAACTGTTCGATGAAATAGTTGGCGGTACTGCCGGTGCCGACGCCGATGACGGTATCGTCTTCGACATAAGCCAGAGCGGCTTCGGCGGCTTGGCGTTTCTTGTCGTCCTGGGTCATCCACGGACCTCCGTCGGTTTTGGGGTGGGTCGGCTGGGATTGCCGGCTGCAGGTCCGGACCCGGGCAAGGCGGCTGAAAGACCGCTGTCCCGGATCCGGCGATTGCGCCGCTCCGGGCGGCAGCCAGCGGGGACTCCGGCCCCCTGCGGCTGTAGGCAGCGCGAAATGCTATTCTAACCCGCATGTTGGAAGACTACCTCAAGATGATCCTGCGGGCGCGCGTCTACGACGTCGCCCGCGAAACACCGCTGGACTACATGCCGGAAGTTTCGCGGCGCCTCGGCAATCGCGTCTGGCTCAAACGCGAGGATCTGCAGCCGGTTTTCTCGTATAAGCTGCGCGGCGCCTACAACCTGATCCATAACCTTACGCCGGCACAGCGCAGCTGCGGCGTCATCACCGCCTCCGCCGGCAACCACGCGCAGGGGGTGGCGCTTGCAGCGCAACGGCTGTCGATCCCGGCGTTGATCGTGATGCCGAAGACTACGCCGGAAATCAAGATCTCCGCGGTACGCCGCCTGGGCGCCGACGTGCTGCTTCACGGCAATACCTATGACGAGGCCAGCGAACACGCCCACGAGGTGGCCGCGCAACGGGGTATGACCTACGTCCCGCCCTTCGATCATCCGCTCGTGATCGCCGGCCAGGGCACGGTCGCCATGGAAATCCTGCGCCAGCATTCCGACGAGCTGGATGCCATTTTCGTGCCGGTGGGCGGCGGCGGCCTGATCGCCGGCGTTGCCGCCTACGTGAAGCAGATCTCCCCGAACACGCGTATCATCGGCGTCGAATCCGACGAGGCGCCGACCCTGTATTCGTCGCTGCAGGCGGGCGAGCGTGTTAAATTGGAACAAGTCGGGATTTTCGCCGACGGCGCCGCGGTACGCCTGATCGGCGAAGAAACCTTCCGTATCGCGCGCACGCTGGTGGACGGCGTCCTCCTGGTCAGCAACGACGAGATCTGTGCCGCCATCAAGGACATCTTCGAGGATACCCGCGCCATTGCCGAACCCGCGGGTGCCCTGGCGCTGGCGGGCCTCAAGCAATACGTCGATGCGCATGGATTGCGCGAGCAGCAGCTGGTGGCAATCTTCAGCGGCGCCAACGTCAATTTCGATCGGCTGCGCCACATCGCCGAACTCGCGGAACTCGGCGAGCACCGCGAGGCACTGCTGGCGGTGACCATTCCGGAACGGCCGGGCAGCTTCCGCGCCTTCTGCCACACCCTCGGCACCCGTTCGATCACCGAATTCAATTACCGCTATGCGGACACGAGCAATGCCCGCGTCTTCGCCGGCATCCGCGTGCGGGGCGGTGTCAAGGAAAAGGATCAGCTGCTGGAGGCATTGCGCCAGAAGGGCTACGACGTCACTGACTTGTCCGCCAATGAAATGGCGAAGATGCATGTGCGTTACATGGTGGGTGGCCACGGCAACCATGTGAAAGACGAACTGGTGTATCGCTTCGAATTTCCCGAACGCGCCGGCGCGCTGCTGCATTTTCTCACGGAGTTGGGCTCACGCTGGAATATCAGCATGTTTCACTACCGCAACCACGGTGCCGCCTACGGCCGCGTGCTGATGGGCATGCAGGTGCCGCCGGCGGAGCGTAAGGCCTTCCAGGAATTCCTCGACGGGCTGGGCATGACTTACGTCGAGGAAACCGGCAATCCCGCCTACCAGGCGTTTCTCGGTTGAGGCATACGCGGATGCGGCACCAGGCCCTGCGCAAGTCGGTCGCCGCCACCGCCCGGGCCATCAACGCGTCCGGCCTGAATCCCGGCAAGGCCGGCAACGTCAGTGTCCGCTGCCGGGACGGCTTCCTGATCACGCCGACCGGTGTGCCTTATGACGATCTCAGGCCGCGGATGATCGTCGAGGTCGGCAACGACGGCACCGTCGAGGGCGAACAACTGCGCCCGTCCAGTGAATGGCGTTTCCACCGCGACATCTACCGCAAGCGGGTCGATGCCGGCGCCGTCGTTCACGTCCATTCCGCCTACGCCACGGCGCTGGCCTGCGCCCGCCGCGACATTCCCGCGTTTCACTACATGGTTGCCGTCGCCGGCGGCGGCGACATCCGCTGCGCCCCCTACGCAACTTTCGGCACCCAGGCGCTATCCAAGCATGCGGTGGGCGCACTCAGCGGGCGCCGGGCCTGCCTGCTGGCCAACCACGGCATGATCGCGATCGGCGACGACGCGGCGGCGGCACTCGCGCTGGCGGTGGAGGTCGAATTCCTGGCGAAACAGTATTGCCTGGCGCTGCAAGTCGGCGGGCCGGTGCTGCTCACCGACACGGAGATGACCGAAGCCCTGGAACGCTTCAAGACCTACGGCAAACAAGGAACCTAGACGAACGTGATGAAAACATTCCGCTGGCTCGCCGTACCGCTGTTTCTGGTCGCGGGGGGCTGCGCCATCAGCCCGCAGACCGTTGCCCTGCGCCCGACCATCAGCGCCGCGTCCGCGAACGTCGGCCAGGGACGCAGCCTCGCGCTCTCGGTCGTCGACCAGCGCAGCCGCAAGCTGTTCGGCACGCTGGGCGGTATCTATAGCGACACCGCCACGATCGGTCCGAGCGGCGACATCATCGCTCCCGTGCGCAAGGCGGTCGCCGAAGCGCTGACGTCGGAAGGCTTCAAGGTGCTGCCGGCCGGCAGCACTGCTGATCTCGATATGCGGGTGCGCATCGAGGATATCAGCTATCAGGCGACGGGCGATCCGATAGTAAGAAAGGTGGCCATCGGCGCCCGGGTCGGCGTCGATGCCAAACGCGACGGACGGACCTACTCGGCCAGTTCGCAGGTCAGGGAATCGCGCGACGTGCTAAAGGCCCCGAGCCCGGCCGAAAATGAAACCTACGTCAACAACGCCGTTTCCCACGCATTGCAGAAACTGCTGGGCGACGGCGACCTGAACAAATTCATCCGCTGACCGGCACTGTGACGGGTTGAATGCAGGGCAGTGACGTGCCGCAATCCTCTCTCGCCTTTCATCTGGCCATGGCCGTCAACGACCTCGATGAGGCACGCCGTTTCTATTGCGATCTGCTGGGATGCCGCGAAGGCCGCAGCGGCGCGCAATGGACGGACTTCGATTTTTTCGGCCATCAGCTTTCCGTGCATCTTGCCGCCCCCGTTGCCGGCGCCAGTCCGTCCGGCACCGCCGGAAGCGTCGACGGCAAACACGTCGATATCCCGCATTTCGGCGTCATACTGGCCCGTCCCGATTTTGACGCACTGGTAGCGCGCCTGCAGCACCGGGGCGTCGCCTTCGTTTCGCCGCCCACCACGCGTTTTCCGAACTGTCGCGGCGAACAATCCAGTTTTTTTCTGCGCGATCCCAGCGGCAACACCCTGGAGTTCAAGACCTTCCGGCACGTCGATCAGCTGTTCGACGGCTGACGCCGCCGGCGCGGAACCAATCGCCTCGGCCGGTGCCTTAGGAAATACGTTCCCCGCGTCTGCCGCATCGACATCCGGTCTGAAGGAGTTGATCCATGAAATTTCTGTTGCCGTGGCTAGCGTTGCTTGTGGCCGGTCCGGCGTGCGCCAACGATCCCTCGGCAACGGTGCCGTGGACCGCGGTAATGAAGCTGGCCGACACCAACCACGATGGTACCGTCAGTATGAACGAAGTCGAAAAGTTTCCCGACCCGAAGCAGACGCGGGTCGAGAAGGATGGACGCGTCTATGACGTGCTGACGTTCAACACCGTGATGACGCCCGTGAAGGCCGGGGAGGTCGAGCTGGGGCCGGCGCAGATGAATT
>CAYVOU010000020.1:0-5942 GCA_964453295.1 uncultured Gammaproteobacteria bacterium | reverse complement strand
CGAAGTCGAAAAGTTTCCCGACCCGAAGCAGTACGTCGGCTTTCAGGCGTTCATGGCCGATCACTTCCTCGATCTCGATACCAACGGCGACGGCAGGATCAGCGACAACGAATTCCGCATCGGGCTCCTGAAGCTGGGTATCAGCGAAAACGAGGTCTCGAACGGATTCAGTCACGGTTTCCGTTTCATGCCCCACCACTAGGCGCGGACCCGCGCCTGCCGCGGGCCGCCAGCCTCACCGCGTGCCGGCGCGGTTTAATACCAGACGCCGTTTTCCTGATCGAACATGTCGTGTTTGATCTTCTTGCGGCCGGCGATCAAATGTTTCACCGTCGGCTCGCCTTTCATCGCCCGACGGACGGCAAGCTTGGTGGCCTCGTAGTTGTTGCGGTAAAGCTCGTCCTTGTCCAGTTGTTCGTGCTTCGCCGCCTTGGGGTCGATCCAGATGAGGCAGATGATGCAGAGGTCGTCGGCCTGGGTCTTGGGAATGACGTTCTCCTCGACGCAGTCGACGATGGCGTCGGCCGTCGCCGACTGCACGACGCCGCCGAACAGGTTGACGTAGGCCTCGTCCTTGATGGTGACCTTGGTCGCCATCATGGTGGGCGGCCGCACCATGTGGTTGCATGCCCTCACGGCGAACATGCAGGTATGGCCCTTGCTCTGCGCCATCATGTTGGCAAAGGCCTGGCCGACGGGACCGCTGACATCGCCTATCAATACTTCCGGCATGGCGTCGGTGAACTGTCCCTCGGACGCGAATACCGTGGCTTCGCCGGCCTTGAAAAGGATTTTTTTAGCCATATCTGACTCCTGCCTTCGAATGGGTTGGAACGGTCACCAGGCGCCCCCGCCCCGGGATCGCGGCGGACGGCCGGTGACCCGGCCGCAAAACCGCGCCATTATAGCGAATGCCCGCGGCCGGGCTGCCTCGCGGTCGTCACTGTACCGGGGCGGTTTCCCGCGTATAATGGCCGGCCTTTTGCCCCCGTTCCGGAATGAGGAAAGCAGTCTTGATCGACAATCTACGCAATATCGCCATCGTCGCCCACGTCGACCATGGCAAGACCACCCTGGTCGACAAGCTGCTGCAGCAGTCCGGCACCCTCGGCGAACGCGCCGCCGCCCCGGAGCGCATCATGGACAGCAACGACCTCGAACGCGAGCGCGGCATCACCATCCTCGCCAAGAACACCGCCATCGCCTGGGGCGACTATCGCATCAACGTCGTCGACACGCCGGGGCATGCCGACTTCGGCGGCGAGGTCGAACGCATCCTGTCCATGGTCGATTCGGTGCTGCTGCTGGTCGACGCTGTCGACGGCCCCATGCCGCAAACCCGGTTCGTCACCCAGAAGGCCTTTGCCCGCGGCCTGAAGCCCATCGTCGTCGTCAACAAGATCGACCGCCCCGGGGCGCGGCCGGACTGGGTCGTGGACCAGACTTTCGACCTGTTCGACCGTCTCGGGGCCACCAACGAGCAACTGGATTTCCCCATCGTCTACGCCTCGGCCCTGGAGGGTTATGCGGTGCGCGACCTGGAGAATGAGCCGCGCCGGGACATGACGCCGCTGTTCGAAACCATCGTCACGCATGTGCCGCCACCGAACGTGCAGCCCGACGGCCCGTTCCAGATGCAGATCAGCGCGCTGACGTATTCGAGCTATGTCGGTGCCATCGGCATCGGCCGCGTCAGCCGCGGCACGGTGCGCTCCAACATGCCGATCGTACGTGTTGACGAACTTCACCAGACAAGTAACGCCCGCATCCTGCAGGTCCTGGGTTTCAGGGGGCTGGATCGGGTCGAAGTGCCCGAGGCTCGCGCCGGCGACATCATCGCCGTCACCGGCATCGAGGGCATCCGCATCTCCGACACACTTTGCGATCCGAAACAGGTCGAGTCGCTGCCACGCCTGACCGTCGACGAACCCACCGTCAGCATGACCTTCCAGGTCAACGATTCGCCGCTGGCCGGCCAGGAGGGCAAGTTCGTCACCAGCCGGCAGATCCGCGAACGACTGGAAAAAGAGCTGATACATAACGTCGCCCTGCGCGTGGAGGACACCGGTGATCCCAGCGCCTTCCTGGTCTCGGGACGCGGTGAGCTTCACCTGTCGATCCTGATCGAGAACATGCGGCGCGAGGGCTTCGAGCTTTGCGTCGGCCGGCCGCGGGTGATCTACAAGCACATCGAGGGCGAGTATCACGAACCGTACGAGCAGCTGAGCGTGGACGTGGAGGAAATCCACCAAGGCGGGGTGATGGAAAAACTGGGCAGCCGGCGTGGGGATCTCACCAACATGATGCCCGATGGCAAGGGCCGTGTACGCCTGGAATACTCGATTCCGGCACGCGGCCTGATCGGCTTCCGCACCGAGTTCATGACGCTGACCTCCGGCACCGGCCTGATGTACCATACGTTCGACTGCTATAAGCCGGCGAAGCAGGGCACCATCGGCCAGCGTATTAATGGCGTGCTGATCGCCATGGAACCCGGCCAGGCCTTGGGCTATGCCCTGTTCAACCTGCAGGAACGCGGTCGTTTGTTCATCGGTCACGGCGAGCAGGTCTACGAAGGCATGATCATCGGTATCCATTCGCGCGACAACGATCTCGTGGTCAATCCGCTCAAGGGCAAGAAGCTCACCAACGTCCGTGCCGCCGGTTCCGACGAGAACATCATCCTGACTCCGCCTATCCGCCTGGATTTGGAACAGGCACTGGAGTTCATCGACGATGATGAGCTGGTGGAGGTCACGCCGAAGTCGATCCGCCTGCGCAAAAAGCTGTTGAAGGAACACGATCGCAAGCGTGCCTCGCGCGTCGCCGAGGCTTGAGCCTCTTTCCCGTCCATGCGCAGAAAGGCCCTGACCGGATTTCTGCTGTGGACGCTCTGTGCGGGCCTCGTCGCGCCGGACGGTGTTTTCGCCGCGCCGCCCGAGGCCGGAAGCTACCCGCCCTACCCTGACGTCTGGGACTGGTCGGCTTCACACAGCCCGCCGGCCGAGGCCTTTCTCGATTTGCGCGCCATGGCCAATGGCGACTTGCTCATCAGCTATGAACCGGTCATCAACGACAAGCTGGCGCCGGCGCAGGTCACAAGTTTCTTTGGCCGGCGGCAGTTTGCCAGCGTCAGCGCGGCCTTCGCGATGGCGCCGCCTGAGCCCAGGTTCATTTTCAACATCGCCCTGCCGGACGGCAAGACGGTACGGCGATCAGGCCCGCCGCCTTGCATCCGCCATCTCGGGCTGCGCCTGGTGGTGGAAGACGCGGCGCATCGGCGGCTCGCGCAAAAGACGCTGCTGTATCTCCTGGACAAGCCCAAGCACAGCCGGCCGCCGGAGTGCAGCGCCTACCCGGCGCCCTCCTATATCTACCGTGTCGCCATCCTCGACCCGAGACTGATGCCGCTGGCCGACAGCACTTTTCTCGCCGCCGCGCCCGACGCCGGCATCGTGGTGCGCTTCGACGACAAGCTCGATACCCGCTCCCCGCTGCTGGGCAAGCGCCTGTTCCTGGTCGACCCGGAAGCCCTGGATCGCTTTGCCCGCCATTACGGCCCCACCGATACGCCGACCGGTTTCGACTGGGCCGCCTTCCACCGCGATCTGCCCGGCTGGCTGCGCAAGACGCAGGGCGGCGGCGACCGCTGAACGAAGCTGACGCGAAACCGGAGCCGACCGATGATCGGAATGCTGCAGCGGGTCACCCGAGCCGAGGTCGCGATCGGGGGCAAGACCGTCGCCTCCATCGGACCGGGCCTGCTGGTGCTGATAGGGGTTGAACGGGATGACACGGTAGCGGATGCGGACCGCCTGCTCGACAGGCTGCTGGGCTATCGCGTCTTCGCTGACGCGGAAGGCCGGATGAACCGCAGTCTCGTCGATACCGGTGGTGGTCTGCTGCTGGTTCCGCAGTTCACGCTGGCTGCGGATACACAAAAAGGCATGCGGCCGAGCTTCACGCCGGCGGCGTCACCTGAGATGGGGCAACGGCTGTTCGAATACCTGGCCGAGCGGGCGCGGGCGCGTCACGAAAAGGTGGGAACGGGGGTGTTCGGGGCCGATATGCAAGTCGGCCTGACCAACGACGGGCCGGTGACTTTCTGGTTAGGCACGCGCGGAAAACGATCAGGGCCACCCTGAGATTGTCAGGGCGGCCCTGGCTGGAGCCTTTAAATCGCGTCGGCGAACTGCGCCGATCGAGTAAACTGCTTAACCGCGCTGACGCCGGCCGCCTTCGGGCCTGGAACCGCCGCCACGGCGGCGGTGGTGTCCCTCACCCTTGCCGGCATTGTGCTCACGGCGCGGCGGGCGCCGGCTGTTGCCGGCATCCGCTTTCGCGGCCCAATTCGACGACGGCGCAAAGCCTTCGACCGTCGTTGACGCGATTGCCTTGCCCAGCAACCTTTCGATGCTCCGCAGCTGCTGACGCTCGTCGCCGCTAACCAGCGACAGGGCTTCGCCATTGGTGCCGGCGCGGCCGGTACGGCCGATCCGGTGCACGTAATCCTCGGCCACGTTGGGCAGGTCGAAGTTGACCACTCGAGGAAGCTTGTCGATGTCGATACCGCGCGCCGCAATGTCGGTGGCGACCAGCACCCGCACCCGGCCCTGGCGGAACTGCGCCAGTGCTCGCGTGCGCACACCCTGCGATTTGTCGCCGTGGATGGCGTCGCTGCTGATGCCGGCACGGTCCAGCTGCGCGGCCAGGCGGTCGGCGCCGTGCTTGGTGCGGCTGAATACCAGCGTCTGCTGCCAGTCGCCCGTTTTCACCAGATGCACCAGCAGGTCGCGTTTCTTTTCGCGATCCACCGGATGCACGTGATGCGCGACGAGTTCCGCCGGCGCATTGCGCGGCGCCACGTCGATGACTTCCGGCTCGGTCAGCAGGGAACCGGCAAACTTGCGCACGTCAGGCGAAAACGTCGCTGAGAACAACAGGTTCTGGCGCTGCGCCGGTAACAGACCGATGATGCGGCGGATATCGGGAATAAAACCCATGTCCAGCATGCGATCGGCTTCGTCTAGCACCAGGATCTCGATCTTGGAAAGGTTGACCGTGCGGCGCTCCACATGGTCCAGCAGGCGACCAGGCGTGCAGACCAGAATGTCGACGCCACGGCGCAGCGCCTTGATCTGCGGCACCATACCCATGCCGCCGACGACACTTTCGGTGCGCAGCGAGACGTGACGGCCGTAAGCACGGATATTGCCGGAAACCTGGGCCGCCAGCTCGCGGGTCGGGGTGATTACCAATGCACGGGGGGCACCGTTGGTGCCACGGCCCTCCGCCAGGCGGTGCAGGATCGGTAGGCTGAATGCCGCCGTCTTGCCGGTGCCGGTCTGGGCGGTGGCGAGCACATCGCGGCCGGCCAGGACCACGGGAACGGCTTTGGATTGAATAGGGGTGGGCGCGTCATGACCATGATCGGCAATAGCACGCAGCAAGGCCTCGGAAAGGCCGAGAGAAGAAAACGCCATGAATTGGAAACTCCTAAGATTTGCGGCCTGACCGTGCAACACGCACGACACCGGTCCAGGCAACGAAATTGATTATCGGGATTCGCCTTGTATGCCAAGGCTGGCCGCGACAGGTTTGCGGGAGGGATGAGGGGCTAAAACCCTGGCAGGTTGTCGTACAACGACAACCTGAACCTCAAGGCACGGACCGGACCGTGCCGCAACAAACATGGCGCGCACTCTACCACAGGCTTTCTTATTCGCCTAATTCGCTTCAAAGCCGCATCGTGGCGGCCTTTCCCGCGAAAGGTGGCCCGACCGGCTAGACCCAGTCGCGCGCTTTGAGGAAGCGCTCGTAGAGTTCCGCTTCGGCGCCGCCGGGTTGCGGCTGCCAGTTGTAACGCCATTTCACCAGCGGCGGCAGCGACATCAGGATGGATTCGGTGCGCCCGCCGGACTGCAGGCCGAACAGGGTGCCGC
>CAYVOU010000019.1:0-10515 GCA_964453295.1 uncultured Gammaproteobacteria bacterium | reverse complement strand
CCCGGAGTGCGCCGCCGGATCCGCCGCCACCCAAACGTGAATACGAATACGGCACCCCGGTTCATTCCATTCCCGGACTTTGGCGGGGATCGCGAAGTCTGATACGCATGTGCAGTGTCGGAGGTCGATTATGAATGCGACGAAGGGACTGGTTTTTTCCTATATTTTGAATGGCGGCGCCGGTCAGCCGATCGGCTGGGACGAAGCGGACCAATGGCGCCCGGAGCAGGGCCTGTTGTGGCTGCACCTGGACTACGCGGAAGAGGATGCCAGGCGCTGGCTGCAGGAAAAAAGCGGCATCGACCCCGTCTACTGCGAGGCGTTGCTGGCGGAAGAGACGCGGCCTCGGATCGTGGCGACCCCGGAGTCGCTGCTGTTGATACTGCGCGGCGTGAACTGCAATCCGGGTGCGGATCCCGAGGACATGGTATCCATCCGGCTCTGGTTCGAACGGGATCGGATCATCAGCATGCGGCATCGCCGGGTGATGGCGTTGGACGACATCAACAAGAGTATCGAAGCGGGAAGGGGGCCGGTGTCGTCCAACGATTTCCTGACCACGGTTTGCACGCGTCTGATCGACCGGATGGCGAACGTGATCGGCAACATCGATGACGCCGTTGACGATATCGAAGACCAGGCGCTGACCGACGAGGGCGGCGAACTGCGGCCGATGCTCGCCAATCTGCGCCGACAGACAATCAGCCTGCGGCGATATATCGCGCCGCAGCGGGAGGTGTTGTCGCAACTGCAAAGGGCGCACATTACATGGTTGGATGAGGATGACCGAATACGCATACGGGAAAATGCCGAACGCACGGGCCGCTTCATCGACGACCTCGATTCAGCGAGGGACCGTGCCGCGGTCACGCAGGAAGAGCTGAACGGCCACCTGACGGAGCAGATGACCAAGACCATGTATATCCTGTCCATTGTTGCAGGCATCTTTCTGCCGCTGGGCCTGGTGACGGGACTGCTGGGGGTCAACGTCGGCGGGATCCCCGGGGCCAACAACAAGTTCGGTTTCATGATTGTTGTCGTCGTGCTGGTGGTCTTCGCGTTGCTGCAGTACCTGTTGTTCAAAAAGAAGAAGTGGATCTGATCGGCCCACCGGCGGATTGATTCGGAAAATCGGCCGCCAGTGCCCGTATGGCCAGAGGCACATGGGAATGCAAACGAGACTATCTCTCTTTTCCATCGGTGCCACGTTCAACTGCTATCGCGTTTCCCGACCGCTGGCAAACCGGCGGCGCCGGAATCATGCGCTTTTCGACGGATTGGATGTTCCGCAGGCAACAAATGGACAATACGCCGGTCTGACAGGTTCGGACATTCTGCCGTACGATAGCTCAAGCCGACGAAAGGAGAAGAAGTGAATCATCCAGCCGTCACCCGCCACGGTGCCGTGACCCAGGTTCTGCACTGGGCAACGGCGATCCTTGTCCTCATCGCGTTCATTTACGGCCCCGGAGGATCGGAACAGCATGTCTATTCGCCGGCACGCGATGCCGGCCGCCAGTTGCATGAGACGCTGGGGTTGTGCGTGCTGGCGCTGGCGGTCCTGCGGGTGTCGTGGCGCGCATTTGTCGTCCGTCCCGAACCGCCGGAGATGCTGCCCTGGATGGGTGTCGCGGCCAAGATCGTGCATGGGGCGCTGTACCTGCTTTTGTTCGCGGTCCCGCTTACCGCAATCACCGGGGCCTGGCTGGAAGGGCATCCGCTGACCCTGGTCGCCGGCATCAAGATCGCTCCACTGCTGGCGACTTCGCATGATCTGGGCAAGACCATCGCGACGATCCATACCTGGCTTGGCGATGCCATCCTCTGGGTGGCGGGTCTGCACGCGGTTGCCGGACTGTTACACCACTACATCATACGGGACGGCGTGCTCGTATCGATGCTTCCGCGCTGGTTTCCGCTGCGCAATCCGATGTCGAGGCAGCCGCCATATTGATTCCTTTTTATTAAGCGGCGTCCAGACGGCTCACGGCATCTCCGCGGCCGCCGTTGCGAACGGCGCGCCGGACCAGGCGGCGGATGACTCAGTTGTTCCGTCCGGTGCGCAAATTATCGGTAAATTCCAAGAGGATCTATTCAAGTGAAACGGACAGGCATGGCAGGTGTATTGGCGTTGGCCGCAGCGTTCGCGGGAATGAGCTGGCAAACTACCGCGGCAGCTGCCGAGGCAGTGCAGCAAAAATCGGGCGGCGATATCCGTATCGACATCCCGGTGAAGCTCGAAAAGGCAAACGTGGTATTCAATATGGATCACCTCGCCTTCGTCGGCGATCAGCCGATCGGACTCATGTACATGCACCGGCTTGCCGAGCGCTTCAAGGAGATGGGGACGTCGGGCCACATCGTCGCGATCTTCCAGGCCAAGGCCGCCTACATGACGCTGAATGACAAAGCGTACAATGCCTTTCGCAAGGTCAAGACCGGCAATCCTTACAAGGCCTCGATCGCGACGCTCATGAAACAGGGCGTGCAGATTGAAGAGTGCGCGGTTTCCATGAAAGGCCATCACTGGGACAATGCGGATCTGCTGCCGGGCATCAAGGTCAACGGCGGCGCCGTGCTCCGTTTGATCCAGTTGGAACAGGCGGGTTACGTGCAGATCCAACCCTAGCCGGCGCGGACTGCCTGCTATCGGCGTATGGCCGGTTTGCATCACGTGAGGAGAATTCAGTGATTCGCACGCGGTTGACGGAAACGTTTAATATTCAGCATCCCATCATTTGTGCGCCGATGGCGCTGGTGACCGGCGGCCGGCTGGCGGCCGCCGTGTCGAGCGCCGGCGGCCTCGGGATCGTCGGCGGCGGTTATGGTGGCCTGCTGGGTGGGGAACCGGAACTGGAGCGTGAACTGTCCCTGGTCGAAGGACAGCGTTTCGGGATTGGGTTTATCACCTGGGCGCTGGCCCGGGCGCCGCAGGCTCTGGACATTGCCCTGAATCATTCTCCGGATTGCGTGTTTCTCTCCTTCGGCGATCCCGTCCCGTTTGCGGAACGGATCCGGCATGCCGGTGCCAGGCTGATCTGCCAGGCACAATCGTTGCGGCACGTGGCCCAGGCCGTCGAAGCCGGTGCCGATGCGGTCGTCGTGCAGGGTACGGAGGCCGGCGGTCACGGGGCCGGCCGATCGACGATGCCGTTCGTTCCGGAAGCGGCCGATTATCTCGCCGCGAAGGCCCCCGGGACGCTACTGCTGGCCGCAGGCGGCATCGCGGATGGCCGCGGTCTTGCCGCATCACTGATGCTGGGCGCCGACGGCGTTGTCGTGGGCACGCGTTTCTGGTCATCGCAAGAGGCACTCACACCGTTGCCGGCCACGGCGCGGGCGAACCGCGCCACCGGCGACGACACCATGCGTACGCGGGCGATCGATACCCTGCGCGGCGTGGCATGGCCGGAGGAGTTTTCGTTCCGTGTCGTCAGGAACAAGTTGACGGAACAACTGGCGCAACATGAAGCCCTGGCGGACGGTGACGTACAAAACCTTGCGTCCGCCTATGCGGAGGCGAGGTCGAGGGACGATTTTGACATCGCCGCAATCGTTGCCGGCGAGTGCATCGGACTCATCGACGATCGTCCCCCCGCTGCCGACATCGTGAAGGCCATGGTGATCCAGGCCGAAGCGCTGCTCGCCCGCGGCGCGACCCTCGAGTTTCTCCAGAACCCTGTCGGCGCCGGCAAATCGTAACGGCAGCAGCCTCGCCGTCGCTCGCGGCTGGTACCTAGTTGTCCTGCGCCGGGTACCGGCGCTTGCGAGGCTCGGTGCCGAACCCCTGATTCTGGCTTCCCTGCGTGGCGGGTTGTCGATCCTGCGTGCCCTTGGTGGCCGGCGCTGCGCCGCGGCTGGGCTGCGTTTGAAAACCACCCGACGGCGCGGCTGGCGATCGGAGGGATTGGGGCGGCCTTGATGGTGCGGGTCGCGTCGCGGCGGGCGCCGGTTTCGAAAGCCGGTGCTGCGGCGCTACGCTGGCTGGCGTCCGCTGCCGGGCGGTGGCCGGCGCGGACAGCCGTGGGGCGGCAGGTGTGCGCGATCGTTCCGCCGGCAGGGACCGGCGTTGCCCATCGTTCTTTGCCGGGGGCTGTTGCAGAAATCCGGATGGCTTGTTCTCGATCGGGCGCGGCTTGGTGGTCGGGCTGAGCGGTGCGGCAGGCGCTGTCGTCGTGCGCTCGCGCGTGTTGCGCGAGGACGGTGAATTGGCCGGCTGGCGCCGGTGTTCGGTCTCGCGACGATCGCGGGCGGGCGTAGGCGCAGGTTGCGTTTGCAGCCCGCCGGGGCGGGTGGGCGCGGTGGCCGGCGAGCCGAGCGATCCACGCTGCGTCGCCTCCCGGCGCGTATCGGTTCGGATGCGTTCCGCTTCGGATCGTGCCGGCGCCGTGCGGCGTTCCCTGTTCCGGTCCGTGGTCGCAGGGATCCTGTTCAGCGATCGCGTCGTCCGGTAGGTACGCTCAGGCCTGCCGCCGGCGCGGGCGGCCGGTGTCGGCTCAAGATGCTGCAGCGACATGCCGCGGGCACGGGCGAACTGCTCGCGATGGACGGCCACGATGTGGCGCTGCACGGGGTCGGCGCCGATGAATGCATTGGTCGGTACGACCGTGGCGGCCTGGAAGTTCCGGTAGCGTGAGACTTCGTCACGATCACGGTTGCGATCGATGGCGAGGCGGTTGAATGCAACGCGATCGAGATATGGCCGGTTGATCTCATGAAGATATTCGACGCTGCTCGAGTAGTAAGGATGAAATGCCTCGCGCGGTCCCAGGGGCACCCAGCCGACCGCGGGGCGCGATTCGCCGACGGTCACGGTGACATTCCAGCCCGTGCCACCGATGAAGGCGACCAGCGCCGGCGCATACACCGGATGGTGGACGCGCTCACCCGGACACCAGCCCCAGGCGCCGTGAATGAAAGCCCAGCGCCCGTAGTGGAACGGCGCGAACCCCCAGGGCGCATCGTCGATCCAGGTCCAGCCCCAAGGAGGAATGAACGCCCAGTGACCATATCGGTAGGGCGCCCAGCCTGCCGCAACCGAGGTCGGGAACCAGACTGGGCCATAGTCGGAGTAGGTCGTCCAGCGGCCGTAGGCGTCGAGATCCTGATAGCCGGTCATGTATGGTGAGACGTATTGCGAAGCCAGCGCTGCGGCTCGCTGTCTGTCGCGGTCAAGTGCCCAGTCATCGAAGGCTGTCGGCACGGCGGCCGTCATGGCGACGCGGGCGGGATTGCCGCTGATGCTGACCGTTCCGCCGGCACGGACCGGCAGCGACACGCCCGGCCCGTCGATGCGGGCTTCGCCCGCGAGCACGGTCAGCTGCAGTTCCGCGTAGGTCGGATCCCAGCCGGAGGGAACGGCTTCAAGGTGATAGGTGCCGGGTCGCAGCAGGCTGACGTCGCCGCGCGGCGTTTCGATCTGCATGCCGCCGATCGGCAGGTCCTGCAGGCTGACGTTCACGACCCCCTGCGGCAACTGCAATTGCGTCGCGTCCTGGTCCAGCCGCAATACACCGAGTTCGGTTCCCTGGTCCATGTGGATTGCCGCCGGGCCGATCTCGATTTCGGCTCGGCTGCCGCCGTCGGTCCAGAACCAGGCCCCGCCGCTCACCGGAAGATTGAGCGTGGCCGGTACCCACTGGTTGGTATCGAGGGTGTGAAACGAGACATTGCCCTCGACGTAGCTCAGCCGGCCGGCACGCAGAGGCGGATCGGCCAGAGCGCCGCAGGTGTTGCCGGCCAGGACCACGGTCGTTGCGAGCAGCAGGGTGGCGCGGAGGCTTGTAATCTTGACGGTCATGGGATCGATCTCGCGGGATGCGCTTCGACGCGACGGGCTACGCTATCGGACTCGGCACGGGGCAACCTTCAGTCACGATCGTGCTCCCGGCGGTGGTCCCGGTCGTGCCTCCGGTCCCGATCATGTCGCCGATAGTCATCATGCCGTTGATAGCGATAATGATCATGATCGCGATCACGATCACGATAGTTGTGCTCGCGGTGACGCTCGCGGTAGCGCGGCACGTAGATGTTGTTGTACCAATAATCCTGTACGAAGTAGACCGGCCGGCGACAGGCGTTGTAGCGCCTGCAGTAATAACGCCACCGCCGCGCCTGCCTCGGCGGGACATGCAGGTAAATTGGTGCCGGCGCTACGCCGTAGGGCGGCGGCGCGACCACGATAGGCCGCGAATACAGCAGGCGCGGCCGTGGATAGTTGCCGATGTCGATCTGCCCGTAAAAGCCCGGCTGGCCGACGCTGATGGAAAGGCCAACGTCGGCGGCGGCAGGTGCCGGCGCGACGAACGCGGCCAGCATGGTGGCAATCAGTAGAGATTTCATGTCAGCACTCCTTTCTCTGCGCGTCGCGATGCGGCGAGATTAAGAACCGTCAGCGCGATCGCGATGTTGCCTGATGAAATGTGGCGTGATGATCGCGGTTGGTCGCTGAACACGATATGAACTCCGGCACCTGCCGGAATCGGGCTCAACCCGGATAACGCACTGATATGACGATGAAAGAGACAGCGAAACTGCTGCGACAGTCGAGCCGGAAATTGATTTCTGTGATGGAGATAGCGTTCCGGGCGGGATTTTCGTCCGGCATCGACGATGGCGCGCGGCGGTACCGCGCGATTGGCTTGGCCGGTAGAATCGGCGTCTTGTCGCGCCGGCTACCAGTCCTTGTAGGGATGCGTGACCAGGCTGACGTTGTAGTAGCGCGGATCGTGGGAGACTTCCTCGCCCAGCCATGCCGGACGGACGAAGGGCTCGTTGGGATCGGTCAGTTCTATCTCGGCGACGATGAGACCCGAGTTGTCGCCCTCGAAAACATCGATTTCCCAGAGGTGGCCTTCATGCTTAACGTAGTAGCGGGTTTTTTCGACGAACGGTCTCGCGCAGAGCTGATCGAGGATGGCATTGCCGTCTTCGATCGGGATCGGAAAGTCGAACTCGGTGCGGGTCGTGCCGAGCGTAGCGCTTTTGACGTTGAATCGCGCATTGTCGCCGTCGATGCGCACCCGCACCGAACAATCGCTGTCGCTGCCGGTGCGCAGGTAGCCCTGCCGGTAGCGGACCTGTTTGTGCGCGGCCTGGCGCCAGTCGTCGTTGCGCAAAAGAAATTTTTTCTCGATCTCCGTGCCCATCATGACTACTCCGCGAACGGGTCGTTATCTTCAATGAAAGCTTCGCCTCTTGTCCACTGAAAACACCGCGCCTGATACACGGCGGCTGACGCGGCGCCTTGCCGTCATGCCGTTTTTGGGTTTTGCCTCGGGCCTGCCGCTGGCGTTGACCGGGAGCAGCCTGCAAAGCTGGCTCACCGTGGCCGGGGTCAATGTGCAGGATATAGGCCTGTTCAACCTGGTGCGCTGGCCCTACATCCTCAAGTTCCTGTGGGCGCCGCTGCTGGACCGCTTCGCGCTGCCGTTCCTGGGACGACGCCGCGGCTGGATCGTCGCGATGCAGGTGCTGTTGATGGCGGCAATTGCCTGGATGGCCTGGCAGTCGCCGTCACGGCATCTCATCGCGATCGGCGTGCTCGCGATGTTGGTGGCCTTTCTGTCGGCGTCGCAGGACATCGCCATCGACGCCTTCCGCACCGACGTGCTGACACCAAAGGAACGCGGACCCGGCGCCGCGCTGGCGGTTTCCGGCTATCGCGTCGCGATGCTGGCGTCGGGCGGCGCGGCCTTGATATTGGCGGACCGCTTCGGTTGGCACTGGACCTATATGCTGGTGGCGGGCCTGATGCTGGTCGGCCTGGTTGCGACCCTGGCGGCGCCCGAGCCGGCGCAGCCGACGTCGGTACCGCGCAGCCTGGAAGCGGCGATTGTCGAGCCTTTCCGTGCGCTGCTCGCGCGTGATCGCGCTTTGTGGTTTCTTTCGCTGGTGGTGCTCTACAAACTGGGCGATGCCTTCGCAGGCGCCCTGACCACGACCTTCCTGATCAAGGCGCTGGGTTTCACCCAGACTGAAGTCGGCGTCATCAACAAGGGACTGGGGTTCGCGGCCGCGATAGGTGGCACGCTGACCGGCGGTGCATTGATCGTCAGGATGGGCCTGTACCGTTCGCTGCTATGGTTCGGCGGCCTGCAGGCGCTGACCAACCTGGGCTTTTATGCCTTGGCCCTGGCCGGCAAGAATGACGCCGGCATGGCCGCCGTCATCGTGCTGGAGAATCTCGCCGGCGGCATGGGTACCAGCGCCCTCGTGACTCTGCTGATGTCCCTGTGCGATCATCGCTATACCGCCGCCCAATACGCCCTGCTGTCGGCGCTGGCCGCCGTCGCCGGCATCATTCTCGGCGCCACGGCCGGCTATGTCGTCGAAGCCACCGGCTGGGCACACTATTTCCTGATCACTTTCGTCGCGGGACTGCCGGCGCTGGTGCTGCTGGTGAAGCTGCGACGGGAGATCGGCACGCTGGAACAGTCGGACAACTGACGCAAGGCCGTGCCGCAAGCGGTTCCGGCCTGCGGCGAGGCAGATCCATGCGTGCCCGCGGCGCCATCGCGTACCAATCAGATCCAGGCGCGGCGTGGTGGTCTTTCTGAAACGCCAGCCGTTGCGCGATGGCGTTGTCGCGATACACTTCGCCGTTGGTGACCCGCATCAGCCGCCTCCTTCAGGACGACGGGCGCGCTGCGCTTGGTGATGTAGCCTAGGGCGCCGCCTCGTAGCGCCTGTTCCACGAACACCGTATCCTCGTGCATGCTGAAAACCAGGATGCGCGCATCGGGGAAGCGATTGACGACGCGGCGGATCGTTCCCAGCCAGCTGATGCCGGGCAGCGACAGATCCACGATGACGGCGTCGGGCCGATCGCGCAGGTAGTACTGATGTGCCAGTTCGCCGTTTGCCGCTACGCAGACGACTTTTATCTCCGGCGCCGTCTCCAGCAGTGTTCGGTAACCGGCGCGCACGATGGCATGGTCGTCGACCAGCATGACGCGCAGTGGCGCTGACGCGGGAAAGTCAGGGCACATGGGCGCGATGATATGACGTGGCGGGACGCCGGGAACCGGAAAACGGAGTCGCGATGGCGGGAAGTTTTCACGGGCGTCACGAGCGCCAGGCATTGACGCCGATTTGATGGAGCAGGTCCGGATGGAAAGCGAACGAAAACCCAGAGTCGAGATCGAGTACTGCACGCAGTGCCGCTTCATCCTGCGGGCGACCTGGATGGCGCAGGAACTGCTCATGACCTTTGCCGAGGAACTGGGCGAACTTGCGCTGGTGCCGGGCAGCGGCGGCGTGTTCGAAGTGAGGGTGAACGGCGAAACGGTGTTTTCACGCCGCGAGCGGCAGCGGTTTCCCGAATCCAAGGAGTTGAAGCAGCTGGTGCGCGACCGGATCGCGCCGGAGAAGGACCTGGGGCACAGCGACCGCGACTAGCGATCCGGGCGACAGCTTACGGATCGGTGCGGACGACGCGGAAGCCGGTTTCGTCGTTACCCTGGTCGCCGCGGAATTTGTCGCGCTTGGAACTGCGCATCGAGTTGGGCGGGCTGGCGTAGGAGCCGCCGCGAACCATGCGCATCGAGCAGTCGCCGCCTTCCCAGATCGATCCGTCGGTGGGCGCACCCTCGTAATTCTTGTGGTAGCAGTCGTACACCCATTCGGCGACGTTGCCGGCGGTGTCGTACAGACCGAAGGGGTTGGGCTTGAAACTTCCTACCTTGGTCGGCACGCGCGTATCGAATCCGGATCCGCAGCCAAAGCAGTGGGCGTTGCCCTTGCCGACCTGTTGGCCCCACCACCAGAAATAAGAGTCGGAACCGGCCGCCGCCGCGTACTCCCACTGGGCCTCGCTGGGCAGGCGGTACTTGTGGCCGGTCTGCTGGGAGAGCCAGCGCGTGTAGTAGACGGCGTCATCCCAGGAGACGGAAAAGATCGGGTAGGTTTTCGGATCGAGCCCCTTGGTGTCGGGCATCGGCCGGCCGGTGGCGCGCGCGAAGCGTTTGTACTCGGCAATTGTGACCTCGTACTTGCCCATGGCGAACTTCTGCAGCGTCACCTTGTGTCGCGGACGTTCCTCGTATTCGACCGAATAGTCCGGGCTGCCCATCTCGAAGCTGCCGGCGGGTATCCATACCATTTCCGGTCCCTCGCCGCCTGATTTCAACTTGTCGTGGAAAGTCTCGATCGGTGCAGCCTTGGCAGGCGTCGCCGCGGCGGTCTCGGGTGTCGCGGTGGCCGGCGCGGCCTGCCGGCTTTCGGCGGGTGCCGTGGTCGGTGCGGCCGGGGCGGGATTTTGGGCCGGTGCCGCCGGTGTTTCCGGTGCGGACGGGGAGGGAGGCGCCTCGACCACCGTGCGGGTCGCCTGCTTGCCGCCGCCCATGAAAAAGTAGCCGCCGCCGCCCAGCAACAGCAACGCCGCGACCACGGACGCAACCATGCCTAGCTTGCTCGATTCCTTCGCGGGTGACGGTTCGTAGCGTCGGGCAGCCGGCTTTTTAGGCGCCGAGAGATTGATGCTGGGCTGGGTCTTGTCGGATTCCAGGCTGACCT
>CAYVOU010000018.1:3711-10536 GCA_964453295.1 uncultured Gammaproteobacteria bacterium | reverse complement strand
TGGCCTTGCACGACTTTGAACTCAACCCTTTGCCCGTCCTTGAGCGACTTGAAACCTTCGCCACGGATCTGGCGGAAATGCACAAACACGTCATCGCCATTTTCGCGCTTGATGAAGCCGTAACCCTTGGCATTGTCAAACCACTTGACGGTGCCCTGCTCACGTTCCGACATATCTCACTGCCTCCCCCTGAATCTTTTATTAGTGTGAAACTGCAGTACTGCTTCTGCGCTTAAGCACAAAAAACGCCCGCCTCCCGGCCGACGAAATTAAGCCATTTAAGCTTACACCAGATGGGCCGATTGCGCCTACGCCGACGCACCATCACAGCACACGTTGATGCTGCGGCGCACTATCCAACGCTGCGCAACAAAATCGTCTCGGTATTTCTTTGCGGCACGGTCGCGGGCATTGCCCATGTCGCGCCGGCGATTGGCGGACACGACGAGAGTCGGTTAGCATTCCCGCCGCAGGGATGTGCGTCGCAACGAACGCACCGATGCGTGCAGGCTTCCACTGCCGGCGTCCATGACGGATCACAGGCATGTCGTGCCCGCGCAGGGACGGAACCAGACCGCCATCGGGAACAGGGAAAATGTTGAGAACGATACTCCGCGCACTTTGCGTGCTGCTGTTTCGCGTTCGGGTCGACGGACAGGCGCCCGACCAGCCCGGCAAGTTGCTTGTCATAGCCAACCACGAATCGTTTCTGGATGGTCTTCTGCTTGGCCTGTTCCTGCCGTTGCGCCCGACTTTCGTGGTCCATACCGGCGTGCTCAAGAACGCCCTGTTCCGTTTCGTCCTGAAACGCGTTCCGCACCTGGCGGTGGACCCCACCAGTCCGATGGCCATGAAGCGGGTTATCGCCCTGCTTGAGGCCGGCCGGCCCGTCGTCATCTTTCCGGAAGGCCGCATCACCCTCACCGGCAGCCTCATGAAAGTCTACGACGGCCCGGCATTCGTTGCCGCCCGCACCGGCGCCCCTATCCTGCCGGTACGCCTCGACGGCCCGGCGCGTTCGTATTTCAGCCGGCTGTCCGGCCAGCATCCGCGGCGGCTGCTGCCTCGGGTCACGCTGACGCTGCTGCCTGTCACGACCTTGCCGATGCCGGACGCCCCCAGTTCGCGGCAGCGCCGCAGGAAGGCCGGCGACGCCATGCGGCGGCTGATGCAGGAAATGATCTTCGCGTCACGTCCCCAGCAAACGCTGTTTTCGGCCTTCGTCGACGCGATCCGCATCCACGGCCGGCGCACGCGGCTCCTCGAAGACATGCGCCAGGAGGAGGAATCCTACGGCGAACTGCTGAAGACCAGCCTGGCGCTGGGCCGGGCACTGGGCAAGTTCACGCAGCCGGCGGAAAACATCGGCGTGCTTTTGCCGAACCTCAGTGCCACGGTGTGCCTGATTTTCGGCATCAGCGCGTTCCGGCGCGTGGCGGCATTGCTGAACTACACGTCCGGCACCGCCGGCCTGCAGAACGCCTGTGCCGCCGCCCGCGTGCGGACCGTCATCACGTCGCGCCGCTTCCTCGAGACCGCCAAGCTCGAATCGACTGTCGCCGCTCTCAGTGGAGTCGAATTTGTATACCTGGAAGATCTCGCGGCGCGCCTGGACTGGATCGACAAACTCTGGCTGCTGGCCTGGGCATGTCCGTTTCCGCGCCTCGCAACACCGGCGCAAGATCCGGCGGAACCCGCCGTCGTGCTGTTCACGTCGGGATCGGAAGGCCGTCCCAAGGGCGTGGTCCTGAGTCACGGGGCGCTGCTCGCCAACATCGCGCAGGTGAGGGCGGTGATCGATTTTTCGCCCGCGGACAAGTTCCTCATCGCCCTGCCGATGTTTCACGCCTTCGGCCTTACCTGCGGCGCCATCATGCCGCTGGTGACCGGCAGCCGCCTCTTTCTCTATCCCTCGCCGCTGCACTACCGGCTCATCCCGGAAATCATCTACGACCGCGGCTGCACGGTGCTGTTCGGTACCAGCACCTTTCTCGCCGCCTACGCGAAGTTTGCCCATCCCTATGATTTCTACCGTCTGCGCTACGTCATCGCCGGCGCCGAAAAGCTCAACGACGAAGTGCGCCGCACCTGGATGGACAATTTCGGCATACGCATCCTCGAAGGCTACGGCGCCACGGAATGCGCACCGGTGCTGGCGGTCAATACACCCATGGCCTATCGCGCCGGCTCGGTCGGGACCATTCTGCCGGGCATCGATTGTCGACTACAGCCGCTGCCTGGCGTGGCGGAAGGCGGCGTGCTGCACGTGCACGGCCCGAACCTCATGAAGGGGTACTACCTGTACGACAATCCCGGCGTGATTCAGCCACCCGTTTCCGACCTCGGCCCGGGCTGGTACGGCACCGGCGACGTCGTACAGATCGACAGCGACGGCTTTCTTTTCATCAGGGGCAGAGTCAAGCGCTTTGCCAAGATTGCCGGCGAAATGATCTCGCTTGAGGTGGTGGAAAAAATCGCACAGCAGGCCTCCTCCAGCGGCCAGCATGCCGCCACCACGCAGGCCGACCCGAAACGCGGCGAATCGCTGATCCTGTACACTACCGACCCGGCGCTGGAGCGGGATGCCCTCCTGAACGCCGCGCGGTCGCTGGGCGTGCCCGAACTCGCCGTGGCCCGCCGCATCGTACATCTCAAGGATCTGCCCCTGCTGGGTACCGGCAAGACTGACTACGTCAGCCTGAAAGCCATGGCGGAATCCCTGAACTGAAACTCGACAAGAACCGGGTCACGTCGTGACGACCCGTTCCGACCATAGGAATCCAGATTTGAACAAAGCGCCAACTCCGCGCGACGGGCTTTTCTCGCGAGGCATGCTCGCGGTACTTTTCGCCCAGTTCCTATCCGCCTTCGGCGATAACGCCCTGCTGTTCGCCGCCATCGCCGAACTGCGGGTGGAACACTCGCCGAGCTGGATGACACCGCTGCTGCAGGAATTCTTCGTCGTCTCCTTCGTACTGCTGGCGCCTTTCGTCGGCCCTTTCGCCGACACCTGGTCGAAGGGGCGGGTCATGCTGGCCGCCAATACCGTCAAGTTCCTGGGCGCCGCGGTGATGGCGACGGGCCTGCATCCCTTGCTGTGTTACGGCTTCGTCGGCATCGGCGCGGCGGCCTATTCGCCCGCCAAGTACGGCATACTCAGCGAGCTTGTGGGGCCGGACAAGCTGGTCAAGGCCAACAGCATGATCGAAGGCTCGACCATCGTCGCCATCCTGCTTGGCACCATCACGGGTGGCTGGCTGGCCGACATCTCGGCGCCCCTGGCCATAGCGGTGACCGCCGCCATCTACCTGCTGGCCGCCCTCTTCAATCTGCTGATCCCGCGTCTGCCGCCGGCGCATCCGCTGCTGCATTTCTCGCCGCACGACCTGGTGCGTGATTTCGTGGGATCCTTGCGCAGCCTGCTCGGCAATCGCGATGCACGCTTTTCGATCGTCGGCAACAGCCTGTTCTGGGGCAGCGGCAGCACGCTGCGTTTCCTTCTGATTGCCTGGGTCCCCGTCGCGCTGGGTATCACCGACAACCAGACGCCGGCCGATCTCAACGGCGCGGTCGCCATCGGGATCGCCATTGGCGCGGCGCTGGCGGCCCGGACGATCAGCCTGCGGACGGTCAATCGCTCCCTCCTGCCGGGCCTGCTCATGGGTGTGCTGGTGATGGTCTTCGCCCACCTGCATTCCAAGGAAATAAGTGCCGGGGTGCTGGTGTTGCTGGGCATCAGCAGCGGTATGTTCGTCGTGCCGTTGAACGCGCTGCTGCAGGAGCGCGGTCACGAAACCATCGGCGCCGGCCATGCCATTGCCATTCAGAACTTCTGCGAGAACCTGAGCATGCTGACCATGGTGGGCCTTTACACGCTGGCGGCGCGTGCCGGCGCGCAGCCGATCCCGACGGCATTCGGCTTCGGCATCTTCCTGCTGCTGGGAATGGGCGTGCTGGCCGCCTGGCGCCTCTCGTCACAGCGGCGCGGCCCCACGGCCGCGATCTGAAGCGGGACCCGCTTCAGCGGGCAGCGGCCATGATGGCGCGCACGCGCTCGAGATCCGCCATGGTATCGATGCCGAAACCGGAAGGCGCGACGGCTTCGTCGACCAGGATGCGGGCGCCATGGTAGAGCGCGCGTAGCTGTTCCAGGCATTCGGCGCGTTCGATGTCGCAGGCCGGCATATCCGCGTAAGCCTTGAGAAACCCCACACGATAAGCATACAGTCCGACATGGCGATGGTAAGGCTGCGGCGCCGGCCATGCGGGCGCGTCGCCGGCCTTGAACCTGTTGCGATCCCAGGGAATGGGGGCGCGGCTGAAATAAAGGGCACGTCCGGCCGCGTCCATGACCACCTTCACCACCGCCGGGTCGAACACATCGGCGGCCTCGGTGATGGATTCGCAGACAGTGGCGATCGCGGCTGTCGGATCCGATGCCAGCCGCTCCGCGACCTGGCGTATCACCGCCGCGGGCATCAGCGGTTCGTCGCCCTGCAGGTTCACCACGATTGCGTCGTCGGCAAGCCCGGCCCGCTCGACGACCTCGGCAATCCTGTCGGTGCCGGAGGCATGGGCGGCCGAAGTCATCTCGACGTCCGCGCCGAAATCACGTGCGGCCGACGCCACGGCGGTATCGTCGGTGGCGATGACCACCCGTTTGGCGCCGCTTTCGCAGGCCCGCTGGTGAACATGCCAGAGCAGCGGCCTGCCTGCGATCTCGAGCAGCACCTTGCCGGGCAGGCGGCTGGAGGCAAAACGCGCCGGGATGATCACGGAGAAAGTTGTGGGCATGGTCTTGTGGACGCGACGGCAGCCACCGGCGTCGGAATGAGGGGCTTTTATCGCGAAAGCGCTTCCACTTCTTCCTCCGTCAGCGGCCGGGCCTCGTCCTCCAGCATGACGGGGATACCGTCGCGGACCGGATAGGCCAAGCGCGCCGACTTTGAGATCAACTCCTGTTTCCCCTTGTCGTAAATCAGCGGTCCCTTGGTGATCGGGCAGACGAGGATATCAAGCAGTTTTTTGTCCATGACCTTTCCTCTTGAGGAGTTCGACCAGCCGATGCTCAAACACCGTGGGCAGATCGGCGCGCACGGGCATATACCAGTGCTCCGGGCCGGCGAAACGTTCGCATTTTACCGCGTCTTTCTCCGTCATGATGACCGGAATGCCGTCGCCGAATTGAATGTCCTCGGCACGGAACGCATGGTGATCGGGAAAAGCGTGGCGCCGCATTCGAAAACCCAGTGTCCGCAACTGATCGAAGAAGCCGTCAGGGTTACCGATTGCCGCTACCGCGTGCACTTCCTGCTGGGGTGTCGGTACCGACCGACCCCGCCCGAGACTGCGCCGCAGCGGTTGCAGCGGTTGCGGGATGTACTTCATCGGGAATTCACCGCGACCGCCGAGTCCGCGACTGACCACGAGGTCGACGTTTTTCAGCCGTGACAGCGGTTCCCGCAACGGCCCCGCCGGCAGGCAGAATCCATTGCCGTAGCGGCGGACGCCGTCGACGACGGCGATCTCAAGATTGCGCCTGAGGGCATAATGCTGCAGGCCGTCGTCGCTGATGATGACGTCGCAACCATGATGCTCAATCAATGCCTTTGCCGCCGCCACCCGGTCCGGCCCCACGGCGATCGGCGCCTCGGTCCGCCGCGCCATCAGCAACGCCTCATCGCCGACGGTAACCGGATCGCTGTCCGTGCGCACCTGCTGCGGCCAATGGCGGGCCCTTCCGCCGTAGCCGCGGCTGACGATGCCGGGATGGAATTCGCGTGACTTGAGAAAATTGTAAAGCCAGATGACCAGCGGCGTCTTGCCGCTGCCGCCGACGGCGAGGTTGCCGACCACGATCACCGGCACGGGCAATGCGACGGTGCGCAACACCCCCACCCGGTACAGCCAGCGCCGGATCCGGACGCAGCCGGAAAACACCATCGCCAGCGGCAGCATGGCCATGGCGAGCGGACCGCCGCCGTACCAGATTTCCTGCATTCGGTTATACAGCGACATGAGCTGTGTCCAGTCCCCCGCCGCCGGGTATCGCAGCCGGGGCGCCTGCGGTGCGAGCCGATCGCGACGGATCGGGCCACCGCCCCTGATCGTGTTCGACGACGTCGCCGGCCTGCATCAGGGCGCGCTGTCGTCGTGCTTCACTTCCGTGGCGAAGGAAATGTGCAGCAGGCCCAACTGGCGCGCCGCATCCAGGATGTTGATGACCGACTGGTGCGTGGACTTAGCATCGGCGTGGACCATGACCGGCAGGTCCTTCCCGCCCTTCGCCGACGCAGCCATGGCCTGTTTCAACGTCTCGCCGCTCTGACCCGTCAGCGCCTTGCCGTCCACGTAGTAGTGCCCGTCCTTGTCCACGGTAACGTCGATGGTATGCGGCTTTTCCCTGGAGTCGGTACTGCTGCTGGCTACCGGCAGACTCAGGTTGATGTGTTCGGGATTGAGAAAGGTCGTCGAGACCATGAAGAAAATGAGCAGCAACAACACCACGTCGATCAACGAGGTGATGTTGATCTCGACGTTTTCATCCCGGCGCCTGCCGAAGTTCATGCCGCGTGTGCCGGACTATTGCGGCGCCGGCACGCGGCGCCTGGGCGGACGACGGTTTCTATCGTCGGTGTTGGTATCGCCGCCGCGTGCGGACGCGCGTGCCGCAGCGGCATCGGTCCGGGCACTGTCGTCCTGTTGCAGATCGCGTTCGCGGTCGCCGTGCAGGACTTCCACCATCTTTATGGCCTCCTGCTCCATGTCGATCACCAGCGAATCGACCTTGCCATGCAGGAGCCGGTGGCACAACACCGCCGGAAT
>CAYVOU010000018.1:0-3701 GCA_964453295.1 uncultured Gammaproteobacteria bacterium | reverse complement strand
AATGGCGACGCACAGGCCCGCCGCCGTGGTGATCAGCGCCTGGCCGATGCCGCCGGCGAGTTCCTGCGGATTCCCCGCCCCGTGCAGGTTCACGGCGGCGAACATCTTGATCATGCCGAGCACCGTGCCCAGCAGGCCCAGCAACGGTGAAATCGCGGCGATCGATCCCAGCGTCGTCAGGTAGCGGTTGAGATCGTGGGCCACGTGCCGGCCCGCCTCCTCGATCGCCTCCTTCATCACACTGCGATCGTGTTTGACATTGACCAGGCCGGCAGCCAGCACACGGCCCAGCGGCGAACCCTGCCGCAAGGCCTGCACCCGTTTGGCGTCAAGCACGCCGGCCTTGGCCCATTGCCAGACCTGGCCGACCAGGTTCGGGGGAAGAATGCGTTTTTTCTGAAGAGACCAGAAGCGCTCGACGACGATGGCCAAAGCCGCGATCGAGCAGAGAATGATGGGCAGCATGATCCAGCCGCCCGATTTTATAATCTCAAACACCTGTGAGAGGTCTCCGACTGATTGCGTGGTGTCGGCGCAGACCATAGCAGAGGACGCGGCGCAAAAAAAGAGTCGGCCGCCGGCGGCGGGACCGGGCAGACACTCCGCCATCGCGGCCACACTGCACCGCCCGCCACCCGCGCCACAGCGAATGGGCGCTATGGCATCTCAGACATCGGGTCGTACCAGTAGTGCCAATGCTGCCGACGGTAGGCGGCCGGCGTCGAAATCCTGCGGCCGAACCGGATTTCGATTGCGCCGGTGGCGGCGGTATTCCACTGGCTGACGTGATCACGTCGGTAACGCGCCGTCACCTGCGGATGCGGGAAGCCGTAGGCGTTCCGGTAACCCGTCGGATACAGCACGTAGTCGGGGCGCACCGCGTCGACGAACGCCTCGCTGGAGGACGTCTTGCTGCCGTGGTGCGGCGCTACCAACACGTCCGCGCCCAGCTCGCCGCGATGCGCCGCGACCAACCTTGTCTCCGCCTCCCTTTCGATGTCGCCGGTGAGCAGCACGGCATGGCCGCCAGCCGACACTACCCGCAGCACGCAGGAACGGTTGTTGGAACTTACCTGTCTCTGGCCCGGCGGCGGGTTCAGGATCGCGAACGCAACGCCGTCCCAGTCCCAACTTTGGCCGTCCGCGCAAGGGCGGCTTGCCGGGAGCCGGGCCGGCACGCTGGTCAGCCGGTCGTCCGTTTCCATTCCTGCCAGCACGCTGGCCGCGCCGCCGATGTGATCGCGATCGCCGTGGCTGACCACCAGCATGTCGATGCGATCGACGCCTTCCCGGCGCAGATAAGGCAGCACTACCGCCCGGCCCGCATCGAAGCTGTCGCCAAACGCTGCACCGGTGTCGAAGACCAGCGTGTGGCGGGCAGTGCGCACGACCGCCGACAGTCCCTGCCCCACATCCAGCAGCGTGAACCAGACTTCCCCCTGTGTCGGACGGGGCGGACGGATCAGCAGCAGCGGCAGCATCCAGATCAGCGCCATGGCCCGACAGGGGAGACCCCGGGGCATCAGCAACAATCCAACACCGGCCATCGCGCAGACCAGCGGCGCCACCCCGGTCGCGGCATGATGCCAAATGGCGAAGTCGGTCCCCGCGAGCCGGTCCAGCAGGCGCCAGAGCAGGTCCAGCGCCAGCAACGCGCCTTGCAACAGCCAGAACCCCAGCCATGGCGCGACGGCCAGGGCGACGACACCGGAAAGCACCAGCGGCACGGCGACGAAACTGACCCAGGGGACCGCCACCAGGTTGGCCAGCGGCCCCAGGACGGGGTTCTGTCCCAGCCAGACCATGAGCACGGGCGCCAGGCCGATCGCCATCACCAGGTGTGTCTTTCCCACCCGCGCCCAGACACTGCGAGGCATGACGCCGGACCCACCGCTGTATATGAGGATCGTCACCGCCGCGAACGACAGCCAGAAACCCACGGCGAGCACCGAGAGAGGGTCGTAAAGCAGCACCAGCAACAGCGCCAGCAGCAGGGAATCCGACGCCCGGGTCTGTCGCAACAGAAGGCGGTCCGCAACCAGCACGGCAAGCATGATCAGCGCGCGCTGGGTGGGAATGGAGAAGCCGGCCATCGCGGCATAGGTGAATGCAGCGACGAGACTGCTCAAGGCACCGAACTGCTGCGCCGGCAGCCACAACAGCGTGCGCACCGGCAGCGACCAGAGCCAGCGCCCGGCAAAAAATCCAAAGGCGGCGACCAGGCCGATGTGCAGGCCGGAAATGGCGAGCAGGTGACTGGTACCGGTGCGCCGGAACGTCCGGCGGGTGGCCGCAGACACATCGTCCCGGCTGCCGATGGCCAGCGCGTAAACCAACCCGGCGTGCGGATAGCCACCGATAGCCTCCCGCAACCGCGCTCGCAGTGCCGCGCGAAGGCCGTCGACCGATCGTCCGGCGGCCGCCAGCCGGCGGTTGTCCGCGTCGTGCCGTAAGACGCGGCCGACGGCACGCAGGCGATGCAGGAACAGCCAGGTTTCGTAATCGAAACCGCCGGGATTGAGCCTGCCATGCGGCGGCTTGAGACGAACGGCCAGCCGCCAGCGTTCGCCCGTGTGCACCGGCTGCGCGGCATTTCGCCAATACAACAGCACCCGCCCGCAGCCCGGGTAGCGTCGCGCCGGCGTGCGCAACGCCTCGGAGTCCAGCTGTATCCGCCAGACCGTCCCCCAGGCGTCGTCCAGTCGTTGCGGCAGTCCCGTCACCCGCCCCTCCACGATGACGGTTCGCCCCGCAAGCATCGGCGGCAGTGCATCGGCCAGCACGAGATGCGCCCGCCACAGCGCCCAGAGCGCCCCGCAGAGAAACGCGGCGGTAGTCCGCAGGCGCGGCTGGCGCCATATCAGCCAAAGCAGCACCGGTATGAGCAAGGCGAGGCGGGCGTCGGGCAGGCGAGGCGACAACTGCAACGCCAGCACGCCCAGTGCAAACGCGATCATCCCAGTTCGCATCATGACCTCCATGTCCTGCGCTCACCCGCTCTCCGGCGGACGACCCCTGTCGCATCATGCCGGCGCCGGCGCCGATGGCGCAATCAATTCTTCGGCGGCGGCGTGTCGGTACCGGCCGTCAGACGGCCTTCGTCAAGGCGCAGCACCCGATCCATGCGGGCGGCGATGCGCATATCGTGGGTGACGACGATCAGGCTGGCATCGGTCGTACGGTTGAGTTCCAGCATGAGATTGAACACGTGATCCGCCGTGTGCTGGTCGAGATTTCCGGTGGGCTCGTCCGCAAGCACGCATCGCGGCGAAGTCACCAGTGCCCGTGCGATGGCCGCGCGCTGGCGCTCGCCACCGGAGAGTTCACCCGGCTTGTGCTTCAATCGTTCACCCAGGCCCACGCGCTGCAGCAGTTCAGCCGCACTGGCGGCGGCCCGCGCCGGCGGCTCGCCCGCGATCAACAGCGGCATTGAAACGTTCTCCAGGGCCGTGAACTCCGGCAATAAGTGATGGAACTGGTAGACGAATCCCAGGCTGCGGTTGCGCAGTCGGCCACGCTGCGCTTCATCCAGGGCGCTCATGGCCTGGCCGTTGACATGCACCTCGCCGCGGCTCGGCAGGTCCAGACCGCCCAGCAGGTGCAGCAGCGTGCTCTTGCCCGAGCCGGAAGCACCGACAATGGCCAGGCGCTCGCCGGCGCGCACCTCGAGATCGACGCCGTTCAGCACCGTGACCTTCAGG
>CAYVOU010000017.1:0-10637 GCA_964453295.1 uncultured Gammaproteobacteria bacterium | reverse complement strand
GCTGTGGTCGGTGCCCGAGGGCGCGGTTATCGACGGGACGTCGCTGCCGCGCGTATTGCACTCGCTCGCCGGGCTGCCGCCGGAGACGCAATTCCGCAAGGCCTCCGTGGTCCACGACTACTACTCTCGAACCAGGCAAGACACCTGGCGCGATGTCCGCCGCATGCTGTACAGCGCGAGCCGCTACGAAGGCCTCAGTCCCGGGGAAGCGAAACTGCTGTATGCCGCCGTGTACGCCGGCGGCAGCGGGAAAACGATCTGCAGTTCCTGCGTGTCCTTGAGCGGCTCGACATTGAGACGCAGCGGCAGTGTGCCTGGCTTAAACAGCGGCGCCTTGATTGCAAGGGCGGTGGCGCCGGTGTTGGGTACCGCGCTGAAGCGGTCAGCGACCCATTTGTGCAATACCGGCAGCGGTTCCTTGCCCAGCACCACCAGCGACATCAAATCGGCGGAGTAATGGGCCTTGTAGAAGCGGATTAATTCGTCGCGGATCTTGCTCCCCGGGCGGTCCGCCAGCGTTGCCAGGCTGCCCACCGAGAACTGCGACATCGGGTGTGCCGGATTGATGACCTGTTGCAGAACAGAATATCCGCGGCGGTCGTCATCGGTGATCTTGGCCTGGTATTCGGAATTGACGGCGTTCTTCTCGCGTTCGACATACTCGGGCGTGAACAGCGGCGCGACGAAAAACTGGCTGAAACGATCGAGCGCCGGCTCCAGGTGGTCCTTGTCGATGTCGAAGTGAAAGTTCGTGTCCTCGAAGGCGGTGAAGGCGTTGTTTTCGCCGCCGTGGGCACTGATGAACTGCTGGTATTCGCCGGGCGACGGATATTTCTTGGTGCCGAGGAACAGCATGTGTTCGAGGAAGTGGGCCAGCCCCTGGCGACCGCGTGGATCGCTGCTGCTGCCGACGTTGACGTCCATGGAGGCGGCCGCCTTGTCGGTGTGAGGATCGGAGATGAGCAGGACTTTCATATCGTTGGGCAGCACGAAGTATTCGTACTTGCGGTGGTCCTGCGGGCTCTTGACGACTTCGACGGCGGAGGCCGTCTGGACGAGCAGCAGCGCGAACAGCAGGGCAGCCGAGAAACTCAACCAGCACCGGTAGGCGGCTGTGGGGCGGATAGCGGTTTTCACGTTCGGGAGGATTCCAGACAGTCGTACGGCGTGGGTTGAGGTTGAGGGCGTCAAAATCCTGCGGCCAGCGTGGCGGCGGGTTATTCGACCGATGCCGTCAACCGGATAATGAACGGCGTCCAGGACAGAAGCAAGGTGACGAGCAAGCCGGTGTCTAACCAGATGATACGCCGATAGCGCCGCTTGGCGCCGCCGTCGTCGGTGGAGGCCTTGAATACACTCGCCATCGTGATGTCCAGAGGCAGGACGAAGGTGAAGACCGGCACGAAGACCGGTGCTATGACCGCCGGCCAGAAACGCCAGTCGGTATGCACGGCGCCGTCAGCGAGTGGGGCACAGGCAATTACCAGCGCCACCGCCACGGCCAGCAAGGTCCTCAAAACACCCAGGTCGGAAGTCAATCTGCCCAGCATATGCATTGCCAAAATGGTCTGATTAGGCCATAAAGCATACCATTCATCACCCAGGCCCGCGGAGCGCAAAATTGACTGATCCCACCCAGACCCAGAACATGGCGGTTTTCTGCGATTTTGAAAATATCGCGTTGGGGGTTCGCGATGCCAAGTACGACCGTTTCGACATCCGCAGGGTAATCGAACACCTGTTGCTGAAGGGCAGCATTATCGTCAAGAAAGCCTATTGTGACTGGGAACGTTACAAGGAGTTCAAGCAGCCCATGCACGAAGCGGCGTTCGAGATGATCGAGATCCCCCACGTGCGCCAGTCGGGCAAGAATTCCGCGGACATTCGCATGGTGGTCGACGCCCTCGATCTCTGTTACACGAAGGAGCACGTGGATACCTTCGTGCTGATTAGCGGGGATTCGGATTTTTCGCCGTTGGTCAGTAAGTTGCGTGAGAATGACAAGACCGTAATCGCCGTCGGCGTCAAGAACTCGACGTCGGACCTGTTGATTTCAAATTGTGACGAATTCATCTTTTACGATGACTTGGTGCGCGACCGCAAGGCGCCGGCCGGCGGCCGGCGGCGGCATCGCGAGAAGGCCGGCGCGCATGCCGGCACGAAGACGGCGGAAAAGTCGGAGGCGGATCGCAGGCAGGAGGCGCTGGACCTGGTGACCGAGACCGCCGAGGCGATCATCAGTGAACGCGGGGTCGAGGAAAAGCTGTGGGGCTCGATGGTGAAACAGGCGCTCAAGCGCCGTAAGCCTGGCTTCAAGGAATCCTACTACGGCTTTTCCACGTTCAGCGAACTGTTGGAGGAGGCCCGCGATCGCCGGCTCCTGACGCTGGAGCTCGACGAAAAGTCGGGCGGCTACATCATTACCCGGCTACATCCGGTGGAAAACGACACTTGAAGCTTTCCCTGTTCGGACAACGTTATTCGGGCCCGTCCGGTACCCGGCAGTTGATGGAGGACCTCGGCAGCGCGTTTGACGGATCGCGTGATGTGCTCATGCTAGGGGGTGGCAACCCCAGCCATATCCCGGAAGTGGAGGCGCTATTCCGCGATCGCATGCGGGCGCTGGTGGAGGATGCGCGCCGCTTCGCGCACGTGATAGGCGACTACGATTCGCCGCAGGGCGAAAAGGAATTTCTCGATGCCATCGCCGCGCTGCTGCGCCGTGAATACGGCTGGAACCTCAGCTGTCGCAACATCGCCCTGACCAACGGCAGCCAGTCGGCATTTTTTCTTCTCTTCAATATGTTCGGCGGGCCCTGCACCGGCGGTCGCCGGCAGCGCATCCTGTTGCCGATGACGCCGGAATACATCGGCTATGCCGACGTCGGCCTGAGCGATGGCATGTTCACGTCGCGCCGGCCGGCCATCGAGATGCTGGACGGGCATCTGTTCAAATACCACGTCGATCTGGGAAATCACACGATAGGCGAGGACATCGGCGCGATCTGCGTGTCGCGGCCGACCAATCCTACCGGCAACGTGGTATCGGACTCGGAACTGGCTGCCCTGAGCGAGCTTGCCCGGCGCCACGATGTGCCGCTGATCGTTGACGGCGCCTACGGCACGCCATTCCCTCATATCATTTTTTCAGATGCCACGCCGCTGTGGAACGAGCACGTGGTGCTGTGCCTGAGTCTGTCCAAGATCGGCCTGCCGGGCTTGCGCACTGGTATCGTCGTTGCTTCCGAAGAACTGATCGATGCGCTGACCGGTATGAATGCCGTCCTGAACCTTGCGACCGGCAGCATGGGCGCGGCGCTGGCATGCGATCTGGTCGCCAGCGGCGAGATCCTGCGCGTCAGCCGTGAACAGGTGCGTCCGTATTACCAGCGCAAGGCGGAGCAGACGCTGGCCTGGCTGCGGCAGGACCTGGAAGGCTGTCCTTTCCGGATCCACAAGCCGGAAGGTGCGATATTTCTTTGGCTTTGGTTTCCGGATCTGCCAATCAGCAGCGCCGAATTGTATTCGCGACTGAAAGACCGTGGTGTCATCGTGCTGTCCGGCCATCATTTCTTCCCGGGTCTTGAGGAAGACTGGCGGCATCGTCACGAGTGTATACGCATGACGTACGCCCAGGACGCGGACGTCGTCCGGCGCGGCGTGGCGATCATTGCCGAGGAAGTAAAGCGCGCCTACGCAGAACGCGAGCAGCTCGCGGTCTGAGCCGGGCCATGCGGCGGGCGTTGGGATGCACCGGGCTGACGGTTTTCCCGGTCGGCCTGGGCGCCATGCCACTCTCAATCCAGGGTCGACCCGACGAGGCGCGGGCGTTGGCCGTAATCAAGGCTTTCGTCGACGGCGGCGGCGACTTCATCGATACCGCCAACGCCTATTGCCTCGATGCAGGCGACATGGGCCACAATGAACGCCTGATACAGCGGGCGCTCGATCGCCTCGGTGTCGCCAGCCGTATCCTGGTGGCCACCAAGGGCGGTCTCACCCGTCCACGTGGCCAGTGGGAGGTGGATGGCCGTCCTGAATGGCTGCGCGCATCCTGCGAAAAAAGCCTGCGCGACCTGAACACCGACTGCATTGCGCTGTATCAGCTGCATGCCGTCGATCCGAAGGTGCCGCTTGCCGAGTCGGTGGGGGCGCTGCTGCGCCTGCAGGCTGAAGGCAAGATCCGCCATATCGGACTGTCGAACGTCGGTCCCGATCAATTGCGCGAGGCGCTGACGATGGCGCCCGTGGTGTCGGTACAGAATCGTTGCCATCCCTTCAGGAAACGGGATTTCCACAACGGCATGGTGTCGTTATGCGCGGCGCGGGGCGTGAGCTATATCGCACATAGCCCGGCAGGTGGCCATTTTGGCCACACCAGACTGGCCGCGGATCCGGAGATCAGGACAATCGCGTCCCGCCTCGGCGTCAGCCCCTACCGGATTGCGCTTTCCTGGTTGCTGCAGAAGGCGGCCCACGTCCTGCCGATTCCCGGCGCCAGCAGAGTCGACAGCATCACCGACAGCCTGGGCAGCGCCAGCTTGGCGCTGACCCCGGTGGACATGGCGGTCATCGACGGTTTGCCCGACTTCTGAAACCCCGCCAGCGTCACGCCGTGCCGCAGCTGTTGATCCCGGTGTGGCATTGCGGCGGCCTCATTTGGCGAACCCGACACGATTTCGGCCGGCGCGCTTGGCATCGTAGGCGGCATCGTCGGCACGGCTGACGAGGTTCCGTCCTTCGCTTGCGACGTCGGCATCATGGGGGAACCGGTCACTGGTCGCCACGCCCACCGACACTGACACCGACACCGTTACCGTCACACTCCGCGCTTCCTGGCCTTCGACATCAAGGCGAATGGTGGCGGCGGCGATCCGGCTGCGTATGCGTTCGGCGACCTCTGCGGCGCGTTGCGCACCGGTGTCGACGGCCAGCACGACAAACTCCTCACCGCCATATCGGGCCACCACGTCGACGCTGCGCAGCTGGGAGCGGATCAGGCCCGCCAATTGCCGCAACACCTCGTCGCCTGCCGTGTGACCGTATTCGTCGTTGACCCGCTTGAAGTGATCCACGTCGATAAATAGGCAGCTCAACGGCCTCTGCGTGCGCTTGGCGCGAGCCACTTCCTCGGCCAGGCGCTGGTCGAAATAGCGCCGGTTGTTGACGCCGGTGAGGGCGTCGGTCAGGCCAAGGTGTTTCAGGTATTGCCGATTGATCGCGTTCTCCATGCTGACCGCGATCACCGCCGCGAGATGTTGCAGAAAATCGGTGGCGCTGTCGGACTGAAACCGATCGGGCGAAATGCCTCCCAGTGCGAGTACCCCGATCCACTGCGTGCCGCGGAGCAAAGGCAGAAGTCCGACACTTTTGGGTGAGGGTGCCGCGTGGCGGAATAGCGGCTGATGCAGGGTCGGGTCGTAGCGGCCCAACAGAGGTGCCGGCGCTTCGTGCGATACCGGCCAGAGCGCGCGCCCGTCACTGACGAACGCCAGCTCCGGGTATTCGGAAATTCGAAAGCGGGCATCGCGCAGCAGTCTCTGCAGCGCGAACTGCGGGTCGGTGAGCCGCAGCGACATCATGTCCCACTCGAATCGTGGCGGCGCCTCCCGCAACAACAGCTGCAACAGCGACGGCAGGTCCGTGGAGCCCATGACGGCCAACTCCAGGGATTGAAAGCGGCGAAGGGTGGCTTCGTTGCGGCGGGCGGCGTCGATCAGGCTGTCCAGTCGCTCCTGCAGCGATGGATTGGGACCTCTGGCTTCCGTCATGGTCAGGGTTGTCACCCCTTGGCGTGTCCGAGTTTACCTGGCAAGGTTACGCCGTTTCCCGCGCGCACCGGCGCGCGGCCCGCAACCCGCTTCAGAAGTTGAAGTCCGCCAGGCCTTTCCCGTTTGCGATCCATGCCTGCCGCGTCGGTGGCAGGAATACCAGATCGTCGAGCACTCGCCCGGCTTCGTCCAGCACCAGGTCGACGTTCTTCTCGTCCGCTTTGGGCGACTCGCCCTTCTTGAGCGGCGGCAGGCCGACTGCGGCGCGGAATTCGCGCTCGCGATTTTTCTGCTGCTTTTCGACCCGATCCAGTTCGGCCTTGCGCGTGCTTTCCACCAGGGACACCGTGGTCTTGGCGCGGGCCGCTTTCACCGTGCGTTCCTCGTCGAGCAGGATCTGAAATGCACGATCGTTCTTCATCCGCTTCTCGTGCCTTGCCTCGGCCTCGGCATACTGGGCGACCGGCGCCTGTGCCGGCACGAAATTGGCGGGGTCGATGTGTGCCCACGGGAGCGCATTGGGAAGGGCACGTTCGCCCTGCTCGTCCGGGTTCAACTCGGTCGGGAACCGGATGTCGGGCACCACGCCACGATGCTGGGTGCTGTCGCCGTCGACCCGGAAAAACTGTGCGATGGTGGCTTTGAGCTGGCCCAGCCCGCCGTCGTCCTCGTGATCGTACTGGTCGAGGTCGACCAGGTTCTGAACCGTACCCTTTCCGAAGGTGGGCTCGCCGATGATTACGCCGCGCTTGTAGTCCTGGATGGCGCCCGCGAAGATTTCGGACGCTGACGCACTGTTGCCGTCGACCAGCACTGCAAGCGGGCCCGTGTAGGCGACGACCGGCTCAGTGTTGCGCTCGATATGCAGGGTGCCGTCGGAGTTTTTGACCTGCACCACCGGGCCGCTACCCACGAACAGGCCGGTCAGTTCGGTGGCTTCCGAAAGCGAACCGCCGCCATTGCCGCGAAGGTCGATGATGATCCCCTCGACATTCTCTTTGGAAAGCTTAACGAGCAGCTTGCGCACGTCGCGCGTGGTGCTGCGGTAATTTTCGTCGCCCCGCGCGCGCGCCTCGAAATCCTGGTAGAAGGTCGGCAGCGTGATTACGCCGATCCGCGCTTTGTGATCGCCGTTCTTGACCTCGATGACCGATTGCTTGGCGGCCTCGTCCGCCAACTCGATCTTCCCGCGGGTAATCGTGATGACCTTGGTGGGGCCTTCCGGCCCGACACCCTTGGGCAGGATTTGCAGCCGCACTTTGGAGCCCGACTTACCGCGGATCAGGTCGACCACGTCGTCCAGACGCCAGCCGACCACATCAACCACCGGCTTGGTCGTACCCTGTCCCACGCCGGTGATGCGATCGTCGTCATGCAGCAGGCCGCTCTTGTAGGCGGGGCCGCCTTTCAGCACTTGCTTGACCAGCGTGTAGTTGTTGTCGGACTGCAGGATGGCCCCGATGCCTTCGAGGGACAGACTCATGCGGATGCGGAAATTTTCCGACGTGCGCGGCGAGAAATAGGATGTGTGGGGCTCGATCGAGGAGAGATAGGCGTTGACGAACAGCTCGTAGACGTCGTCGGAATTGAGCTGATCGGTGCGGCGCATCATGTCTTCATACCGATCCTTGAGGGTCTTCCTGATGTCTTTTTCGTTCTTGCCGGCCAGCTTCAAGGACAGCACATCGTTCTTGACCCGCTTGCGCCAGTACTTGTCCAGTTCCGCCTGATCGGCCCAAGGCTGCTTGCTGCGGTCGAAGGTGTAGGTTTCCGGCTTCGTGAAATCGAAGTTGGTGTTCAGCAGCTTGACGATGTATTGCGTACGTTCCTCAACGCGGTCACGGAACGTGAGGAACATTGAAAAGGCCGGTTCCAGCTGCGCGTGCTTGAGGTAGTCGTCAATGTTGTCCTTATGGACTGAAAAAGCTTTTACGTCCGTGTCGAGCAGATAGCTGTGGTTCGGATCCATGGCGTCCAGGTAGCGGGTGAAGATCTGCTCAGACAGGGCATCGTCGAGAGTGACTTTCTTGTAATGATAGTTGGCGATGAAATTGGTTATCAGCTCCGTCGCCCGGACCTGTGCCTTGGTCGGCTGCAGGTCGGAGCGATCGACATGGGGCGGGATGATAGCCCGCGCCGGCGTGGCGAAAATGCCTACGGCGAGCAGCAGGGCGAACAGGCCGGAGAAAAGCCGTTTTGGAGCGTATGCGAGCGAGCGTGATGCCATCTGTGAACTCTGTATTTTAGTCAACACTGAGGGGCATTCTAACGCACACCCCGCGTTTGGTCGCAATGTCGGCGTCGCCAAGGCGCGCTCAGGGCCGCAGGAAGGGCGTTCCACGGCGCATTGCGGGATGGGGCACGGGGTCCGCCCCGTGGCGGTATTTTGCGCGCCTCGGCGCGTGCTATGCTGGTTTCCATGAATGAGCAAGCCCCTGTTACGTTCATCGACACACCGGCCGCACTGGAGACATGCTGTCGGGATTGGCGGCAGCGGAAATGGCTTGCGGTCGACACCGAATTCATCCGGGAAAAGACCTACTACCCGCAACTGTGCCTCATCCAGCTGAGCGACGGCACGACCTCGGTCTGTATCGATCCGCTGGTGATTGCCGATCTGGGCCCGCTGTACGACCTTCTCTATGACCCTGCAATGGTCAAGGTGTTCCACAGTGCCTATCAGGATCTGGAAATTTTTTTTCATATGCGCGGAAGTCTGCCGGTGCCGGTCTTCGATACCCAACTGGCCGCGCCGTTGCTTGGCCATGCCGAGCAGATTGGCTACGCGAACCTGGTCCATGCCATCCTGGACGTGCGGCTGCACAAGGCCCATAGCCGTACCGATTGGAGCCGGCGGCCGCTGACACCGGCGCAGCTGCGATATGCGGGTGACGACGTGCTTTATCTGGGCAGGATATATCAGCGGATCCTTGCCGACCTGGAACTCGGCGGACGCATGGAGTGGCTTAAGGAATCCCACGCGCGCTTGATCGACCCCGAGCAGTACCGCCAGACGCCGGAGAGGGCCTGGCGTCGGCTGAAGGGCGTCGACCGCCTCGATGCCAGGCAGCAGTCCGCGGCACAGCGCCTGGCCGCCTGGCGCGAAGCCACCGCCCAGTCCGAGAACCGTCCTCGCGGCTGGATACTGAGCGACGAAATTCTGCTTGTACTGGCGCGCATGCTGCCGCGCTCGTCGGACGATCTGGAGCGGGTGCGCAACCTGTCGGACGCCGTGCGCCGCCGGCACGGCGCCACGTTGTTGCGTCACATTGCCGAGGCGTTGGAATCTCCGCTGCCCGTGACGGGGGAGCGTCCGGCGGGCCACCGCGAAGAATTGAGCGAAGAGCAGGAAGCCATCGTGGACGGCATGATGGCGGTGCTGCGGCTTTGTGCCGCGGACCACGGGGTGCACCCCTCAGCCGTGGCCTCGCGGCGCGACCTGGAGCGTCTGGTCCGGGGTGAACACGATCTGGATCTGTTGCAGGGATGGCGCCGGCAGATCGCAGGCGATCGGCTGCGTGAGTTCGCCGACGGCCGGCGGGCGCTGGTGGTGCGCGCGGGCGTCCTGGGTCTCGAGCCGGCATGATTGATCCCGCGCGGCCGCGATTGCGGCGGTTCGTCGCAATTTCCGTGTACCTGGCCTGGATAGCGACGGCGCTAACCGTCGCCGGTTGCGACCGCAAGACACCGCAGCCGCCCGCCGGCAAGCCGGCTGCCGCTTCCATCCACTGCGATCCCGACAACGGCGGATTGACCCTGCCGAACGGATTTTGCGCGCTGATTGTCGCCGACCACTTTGCCAATCTGAAGGAAATCGCCGTCAACAAAGACGGCGATATCTACGGCACCACGTTGAACCGCCGGCTCGGCATCGGCGGACTGATTGCATTGCGCGACACCAATGGCGACGGACGCGCCGATCAGATCCAGACTTTCGGCAAGGAGGGCGGCACCGGTCTGGCGATCCATGACGGTTATCTTTACCTTGGACTGGACAAGGCCGTCGTCCGATATGCCCTGGACCCGCACGCGCTGGTCCCACCCTCACCGCCGCAGACGATTGTCAGCGGTTTCCCGGATTCCGGTTCGCATGCCTCCAAGACCTTCGCCTTCGACGGCGCGGGGCACCTGTATGTCGCGATCGGCGCTCCCAGCAACGCCTGCCAGGAACAGGATCGCAGTCCCGGGTCCCCGGGACTGGATCCTTGCCCGGAACTCGCGGGCAGCGCCGGCGTGTGGCGATTCGACGCCGCGAAGCCGGGCCAGACGCAGGAGAAGGATGGTTATCGGTTCGCCAGCGGCGTCAGGCACGCGCTGGCTATCGCCTGGCAGCCGAAGAGCAAGCAGCTCTACCTTGTGCAGCAGGGACGCGACGAACTAAGCGAACTCTGGCCGGACCGATTCACGGCTGAGCAGGGCGACCTGCTGCCCGCCGAGGAAATGCTGCTGGTGACACCGGGAGCCGAGTTCAGCTGGCCCTATTGTTATTACGATCCATTCCAGAATCGGCTGGTGCTGGCGCCGGAATACGGCGGGGACGGGATCCGCGTCGGGCGCTGTTCGCGATACCCTGACCCGGTACTGGCCTTTCCGGCGCACTACAGCCCCAATGACATGTTGTTTTACACGGGCAGCATGTTCCCCCGCCACTACCGCGGCGGTGCTTTCATCGCGTTTCATGGCGCCTATCGACAGATCGCCACCGGCAGGGCCGGCTACCAGGTGGTGTTCGTGCCTGATGTAAAGGGAAAAATCTCAACGCATTGGGAAGTTTTTGCCGATGGCTTTGCCGGCGCCGATCCCGACGTCGGTCCCGAGAACGCCGAACATCGCCCCAATGCGCTGGCGGAGGGGCCGGACGGCTCG
>CAYVOU010000016.1:0-10686 GCA_964453295.1 uncultured Gammaproteobacteria bacterium | reverse complement strand
GATGCGCTGCCGAAGCAGGCGTGTTCGATCTCCTGGCAAAGTCAGGGATGGCTGACTTTGTTCCGACCCATTGCTTTGGACTGATAGAGAAATTTGTCCGCGGCTGAAATGACGGCATCGAGGTCGGCGTGATGCGCTCCACCGCCCGCCGCTCGATGCGCTCGAGCGCGGCCACCAGCACCGTGGACTTGCCGATCCCCACCGGCCCGGCGAACAGCACGTGCTTGCCCTTGCGGATCTCCCGCTCCGCCTCGTCGAGCAGCGCGTCGCGGCCGATGAGCCCGGTGATTTCCTTCACCGGCTCACTCCAGCGGCGCCTCGCCCTTGAGATAGGCGAGCAGCGCCCGCCACTGGCCGCCGGCGTAGGACGCCACCCGGAAACGCTGCGAGGCGAGCAGCACCGCCAGGCGCTCCCGCGCCGCCTCGTCCTCGGTGAGCTGCTGGGCGATGGGCCACAGCGTGGTCTGATCGTCGTAGCCCTCCTTGACGCGCTGCTGCGCCCACGCGGACTTGTCCCGGTACAGGCTCAGGCGCTTGTCCACCGCCGCCTCGGGCTGCGCCGAAAGCGGCGCCGCGAAAACCAGGCAGGCCAGGCACGTCAACAGCAGGTGATTAAGCCGGGTCATGTTTGAGTTTCTCCACCAGCGGCAGGATGGTCTTCTCAAGCACGTCCTCGGTCAGCGGGCCGATGTGCTTGTAGCGGATCACCCCGTGGCGATCGATGACATAGGTTTCGGGCACGCCGTAGACGCCGTAGTCGATGCCGGTGCGGCCGTCAGCATCGTAGGCGGTCACCTTGTAGGGATCGCCAAAACGCCGCAGCCACATCAGCGCGTCGGCGCGATCGTCCTTGTAGTCGAGGCCGTAAAGCGTCAGGTGATGGCGCCGCGCCATGTCGACCAGCAGCGGCTGTTCCTCGCGGCAGACCGAACACCACGACGCCCAGACGTTGAGCAGCGCCACCTTGCCCAGCAGGTCGGCACGGGCGATCGAGCGGCCGGGATCCTTGAGGTCCGGCAGGCGGAAATCCGGTGCCGGCTTCTCGATGAGCGGCGACGGCACTTTGCGCGGATCCAGGTGCAGGCCGGCGCCCAACAGCACCAGCAGCGCAACGAAGATCCCGAAAGGCAGGAAGCGGTTCATAGCCGGCTGGCCTCCGTTGCGTATTGGGGTGCGGCAGCGGGCCGGGGCACCGTCGCCTTGGCGGCGGACGAGGCAGCGGCCTTGCGTTGACGACGGGCAAGCCGGTAGCGGCGGTCGCTGGCGGCGAGCACGCCGCCGAGGGCAATGCAGACCACGCCCATCCAGATCCACTGCACGAAGGGCTTAACGTAAAGGCGCAGGCTCCAGGCGCCACCGCCGCCCGCCGGTTCGCCCAACGCGACGTACAGGTGACGCAGGATGCCGCCGTCGATGGCGGCCTCGGTCATGACCCGCCCCTGCACCGTGTAGTTACGTTTCTCCGGGTGCAGAACAGTGACCACGCGATCGCCGCGGCTGACCGTGACCGTTCCTGCCGCTGCCTCGTAGTTCGGACCCTGGGTCATGCGCACGCCTTCGAAGCGAAAGCGATAGGCGCCGAGTTGCACCTGCTCTCCCGGCGCCATACGTTGCTGCACGTCAACGCTGTAGCCACCGGACAGGGTCACGCCGACGATGAACACGGCAATGCCGCCGTGTGCCGCGAACATGCCGTAAACGCTGCGAGGCAGGCGCGTGAGGGCGCGCCACGGACGCGCCCGATCCAACGCCCGCAGGCGGCCGGCGAGATCGAGACTAAGACTGGAGAACAGCCAGGCGGCCAGCAGGATCCCCAAGCTCACCCAAACCGAACCATGGCCCATGAGCCACGGCACCAGAATGGCCGTGGCGACGCCGACCGCCAGCGCCACCCGCAGGCGCAGGACCATGGTCGGCAGGCTCGCCTGCTTCCAGCGCGCCAGCGGCCCGATGCCCATCAGAAAGATCACCGGCGTCATCAGCGGCACGAACACCGCGCCGAAGTACGGCGGGCCCACCGAGATTTTGCCCAGCCCCAGGGCATCGAGCAGCAGCGGATAAAGCGTGCCGAGCAGCACCGTGGCCATAGCCGCCACCAGCAGCACGTTGTTGGCCAAAAGGAAGGTCTCGCGGGAGATCCAGGCGAAACGTCCGCCGAATCCCATCTGCGGCGCCCGCCATGCATACAACAGCAGCGAGCCGCTGACCACGACGCCGAGGAAAGCCAGGATGAACAAGCCCCGCGCCGGGTCAACGGCGAAGGCGTGCACCGAGGTCAGCACCCCGGAGCGGACCAGGAAGGTGCCGAGCAGGCTTAACGAGAAGGCGGTGATGGCCAGCAACACCGTCCAGTTCTTGAAGCTGCCCCGTTTCTCGGTCACGGCGAGTGAGTGGATGAGCGCCGTGCCCACCAGCCAGGGCATGAACGAAGCGTTTTCCACCGGATCCCAGAACCACCAACCGCCCCAGCCCAGTTCGTAATAGGCCCAGAAGCTGCCAAGACAGATCCCCAGGCTCAGCGAGGTCCACGCCGCCAGGGTCCAGGGCCGCGACCAGCGCGCCCAGGCCGAGTCCAGCTTGCCTTCGATCAACGCCGCGATGGCGAAGGCATAGGCCACCGAGAAGCCGACATAGCCCATGTAAAGCATGGGCGGATGGATCGCCAGCAACGGATCCTGCAACAGCGGATTGAGATCGGCGCCGTCGGCTGCCGCCGGCAGCAGGCGCTCGAAAGGATTCGACGTGGTCAGCATGAACACAAGGAAACCGCAGCCGACCAGCCCCATGACCGCCAGCACGCGGGCGACGAAGGCTTCGGGCAGGCGCCGGCTGAATACCGCCACCGCCACGCCCCAGCCGCTCAACATGAAGGCCCACAGCAGCAGCGAACCTTCATGTCCACCCCACACCGCCGCGAAGCGGTAGATGCGCGGCAGCATCGAGTTTGAATGCTCGGCCACGTACAGCACCGAGAAATCGTTCTGCTGAAAGGCCCAGGCCAGGCACAGCATCGCCAACAGCAGGAACAGGCACTGGCCCACCGCTGCCGGTCGCGCCACCGCGATGAATGCATCGTTGCCGCGCCAGGCGCCGAGTTGTGGCAGCACCGCCTGCACCACCGCAAGGACCAGCGCCAGGATCAGAGCGAAATGACCGAGTTCCGGGATCATGGCGTGCGCCCCACTGCCACCGTGGCGACGGTGGCCGATCCCGCCGCGGCCTTGCCCGCCGCCACCTTCAGCGATTTCGCGACTTCCGGCGGCATGTACTTCTCGTCATGCTTGGCCAGCACCTCTTCGGCGACGAAGTGGCCGTCGTTGTTGAGATGCCCGAGCGCGACCACGCCCTGCCCTTCCCGGAACAGGTCCGGCAGGATCCCCTTGTATGTCACGGGAATGTGCTTCGCCAGATCGGTAACCTCGAAGTGCACGGTCAGGCCGTCGTTCTCGCGCCGCACGCTGCCTTTTTCAACGAGGCCGCCGAGGCGGAAGTTGCGATGACCCTGGCTGAAGTCCTGCGACAACACTTCGCTGGGCGCGAAAAAGAACACCATGTTGTTGCGAAAGGCGTTCAGCACCAGCGCCGCGGCGACGCCGACGCCGGCCACCAGGCAGCCGATCAGCCACAGCCGGCGTTTCCGCTGCGGCGTCATGCGCTCCGCTCCCGCCGCGTGCGCGATAGCCGGCCCAGTTCCTGCCTCAGCTCGCGTTCCCGCCGCATCGGCCCGATCACGTTCAGCGCGAGCACAATCAGCGCCAGCGCATAGGCGCTCCAGACAAAGAAGGCGTATCCGCCCATGTAAAAGAATTTGCTCATCGTTTCCATCGTCACACCGCCTCCGCCGCGGTGACCCAGTTGCGCACCCAGCCGGTATTGCGCTCGCGCATCAGCACCTCGCAGCGCGCGCGCAACAACAACACCAGGAAGTAATAAATCTGAAAGGCCAGCGCCATCAGCAGCAGCGGCAACAGCATGCTGGGCGCGATGGCCTGCGTGCCCAGGGTCACGGTCGAACCCTGGTGCAGCGTGTTCCACCACTGCACGGAAAAATGAATGATCGGAATGTTGACGACGCCCACCAGCGACAGCACCGCCGAGGCGCGCGCCGCGCTCTGGCGGTCGTCGATCGAAGTCTGCAGGCCGATGACGCCCAGGTAGAGGAACAGCAGGATCAACTCCGAGGTCAGGCGCGCGTCCCACACCCACCACGCGCCCCACATGGGTTTGCCCCAGAGCGACCCGGTGACCAGCGTCAAGGCGGTGAACCAGGCGCCGATCGGCGCGCTGGCCCGTGCCACCACTTCCGCCAGCTTGATGCGCCACACCAGGCCAATGCCGCCGGCCACCGCCATCGTCACGTAGACGAACAGCGACATCCAGGCGCTGGGCACGTGGATGAACATAATCCGGTAGCTGTCGCCCTGTTGATAGTCGGGCGGCGCGACGACCAGACCGTAATACAGTCCGGCCACGAACAACACGCCGCTCACGATAGCCAGCCAGGGTATGAGACGAGCCGAGAAGTCGAAGAAGTAGCGTGGCGAAGCCCAGCGATGCAGCCATTGCATGATCATCATTGCGGTTACTCCGTGGCAATCCGCAGGGCGGCGGCGACGGCCCATGGCGTCAAGGTCAACGCCAGTGCCAGCATTGCGCCCAGCAGCGAGAGGTGCGATTCGAAGGAAAGGCCGGCGCCCGCCTGGTCGACGGCACCGGCCCCGAAGATCAGGACCGGGATGTAAAGCGGCAGGATCAGCAGCGACACCAGCGTCCCGCCCTGGCGCTGGCTGCAGGTCAGGGCGGCGCCCACCGCGCCCACCAGGCTCAGGATCGGCGTGCCCAGGGCCAGGCTCAGCATCAGCACCGCGATGGCCTCGCCCGGCATGCGCAACAGGCCGCCCAGCACCGGCGCCAGCAGGATCGCCGGCAGCCCGGTGACCAGCCAGTGCGCCGTCACCTTCGCCAGTGCCAGCAACGGCAGCGCGTGCGGGCTCACGAGCATCTGTTCCAGCGAGCCATCGTCGTGATCGGCGTGAAACATCGCTTCCAGCGACAGCATCGCCGACAGCAATGCGCCCACCCACACCACGCCCGGCGCAATTCGTAGCAGCAGGTTGGGCTCGGGCCCCACACTCAGCGGAAACAAGGTCACCGCGATCACGAAAAACACCAGCGGATTGAGCACGGTCGTACGGCGCCGCAGCGCCAGCTTCAGATCGCGGTGCAGGATCGTGAAATACGGGGCGGCGGCGTTCATGACGAAAGACTCACGCGCACGACGTTGCGGGCCGGCACGCTCAGCGCCTGGTGGGTGGTGAGGATCACCATACCGCCGCCGGCAAGCTGCGAGGCGACGATGTCCTCGACCCGGGCGATGCCGTCGACGTCGAGGGCGGTCAGCGGTTCATCGAGGATCCAGACCGGACTGCGGCGTAACAGCAGGCGTGCCAGCGCCACCCGCTGGCGCTGGCCTTCGGACAGGTAGCGGCATGGAATGTCCTCGTAACCCTCGAGTCCCAGGCGCGCCAACGCCGCCTCAATCCGGATGCCACCGCCGGTACCATGGACGCCGGCGTGATAGTGCAGGTTTTCCACCGCGGTAAGCGTCGCCTTGACCGCCGAACAATGACCGACATAGGCGATGTGTCCGGCGACGACGCGGTTTTCGCCACCATCGGCGATGCCGTCCCAGCGCAAACGGCCGCCGCTGGGCGTGCTCAGCCCGCAGAGTATGCGCAGCAGGCTGGTCTTGCCGCTGCCGTTGGGCCCTTCGACGCGGACCATGTCGCCACCCAGCGCGTTGAAGCTGACACCGGAGAACAATCTCCGGTCGGCCTTCACGCACTCGATGGCATGCACTTCCAGCGCAATGACGCCGGCGGCCACCGCTTCGCGCAGCGCCGGCGTGCCCCGCACAACCGACAACGGGACGACCGGACGCCGTATGGAGCTCGCCTCAATAGGTTCGTTCACTCACGATTCTCGTTGGTTGCTTTTTGTAGGCGCCCTGACGGGTCCGGCGCGCTTTTTTAAAAGCTAACTGATTCACCGCCGCCCGACGCCGCTCTTTTTGCCAATTTCATCACAAAGTGGGAAAATATACCACGTATTTGATAGTGTTTACGTTTTTGTTACATTCTCGGCTCGTTTGCGAGGCTATTCTTGGCATACGCGCAACGGCGACAGCCGTAGTACGCCGGAAACGGCAGCGCGACGACGGACAGAAAAAACGGGGAACAGCACCTTGATGCGATTGAATACGGACTATTGCGCGGTTATCGACGACCGCGGCGGGGCGGCGCGCCTGCCATGAATGCGCTCGACTTTGCGGTCTACCTCGGCATCGCCACGACTATCTGGTTTCTCTATCACCTCAAGCGCACCCGGGTGGCGGAACGGCACCAGGAGATCCAGCAGGAATCGTTGCGCCACGGCATGACCGAACCGGCATCCCTGCACCCGGTTATCGACGAAGTGCGATGCATCGGCTGCGGCGCCTGCGTCTATGCCTGCCCGGAAGGCGACGTGCTGGGACTCATCAACGGCAAGGCGGAACTCGTCAACCCGACGCATTGCATCGGCCACGGCGCCTGCAAGGCCGCCTGTCCGATGGACGCGATCCAACTGGTGTTCGGTACGGAAAAGCGCGGCGTCGACATTCCCATGGTGCAACCGAATTTCGAAACCAACGTTCCCGGCATCTTCATCGCCGGCGAACTGGGTGGCATGGGACTCATCCGCAACGCAATCGAACAGGGCCGCCAGGCCATGGAATCCGTCCGCCAGCTCGACGGCCTGGGCAAACATCCGGAGATGGACGTGGTGATCGTGGGTGCCGGTCCCGCCGGCTTTTCGGCATCGCTGTCCGCCATGCAGCACAAGCTGCGTTTCGTCACCCTCGAACAGGACAGCTTCGGTGGCACCGTCGCGCATTTTCCGCGCGGCAAGATCGTCATGACCGCGCCGGTGAAGCTGCCGCTGATAGGCTCAGTGCGGATGACCGAAACCAGCAAGGAGAAGCTGCTCGAATTCTGGCAGGGCGTGGTCGACAAGACCGGCCTCAAAGTGCACTTCCAGGAACGGGTCGAGGAGATCTCCCGCAATGACGCCGGTTTCTCGGTGAAGACCAGCCGCAACACCTATCACACCTCGGCGGTGGTCTTGTGCATCGGCCGCCGCGGTACGCCGCGAACCCTGGGCGTGCCGGGAGAGGAACTTACCAAGGTGGTCTACCGGCTGATTGATCCGGACCAATATCGCGGCCGCCACGTGCTCGTGGTCGGCGGCGGCGACAGCGCCCTGGAGGCCGCCATCAGCATTGGCGACGAACAGGGCACCGACGTCACCCTCTCCTACCGCGGCGACGGCTTTGGCCGGGCCAAGCCCAGGAACCGCGAGAGAATCGACGACGCCGTCAAGAGCGGCCGGCTCCGGCTGCTGCTCAATTCCAATGTCAGCCACATCACCGACACCCATGTCGCCATCGTGCAGGGCGATGCCACGCACGAACTGCGCAACGACGCCGTGATCGTCTGCGCCGGTGGCGTCTTGCCGACGCCTTTTCTGAAAAAGATAGGCATCGAAGTGGAAACCAAATATGGCACGGCCTGATCGCGGCAACGCGCGTCGCCGTCGCCTGCGCGTGGCGGCATGGCTGCTGCCATTGTGGCTGAGCTGCACCGCCACCAGTGCCGCAACCATCGACGAGGCACGCGCCGCCATACGACTTCGCGATTATTCGCGCGCCGCCACGCTGCTCGAACCACTGGCCAAGCGCGGCGAAGGCGATGCGCAGTTCCAGCTCGGCATGCTCTATCGCCTCGGCCAGGGCGTTCCTCAGGACAACGCCCGCGCGGCGATCTGGCTGCGCAAGGCCGCGGACAGCGGTGACGCGCGCGCGCAATACAACCTTGGCGTCATGCTGGCTGAAGGACTGGGCGGACCGGTCGACCTGCAGGCCGCGCGCGACTGGCTGCAGCGGGCCGCGGATCAGCATTACGCCATGGCGGCCGAACGACTGAAGACGCTGCCCACAACGGTGCCTGCGGCTAAACGCAAAACGGCACAAGCGCCCATCGAACCGGCGAGCCTGATCGACGCCGCACGCCACGGCGATGCCCGCGCGGTGCGTGCCGTCCTGGATCGGCACGTGCCGGTCGACACAACCGATGCCGCCGGCGCGACAGCGCTGTTGGCCGCCGCCGCGGCCGGGCATGAAGCGATCGTCAGGGAGTTACTCGATGCCCATGCTTCGGTGAAGCTGCGCAATCGTCGCGGCGAGACCGCGCTGATCCTCGCGCTGCGAAACGACAGACAGGGGATCGCCCGGGCCCTGATTGCCGCGGGCGCCGACCTCAACGTGCGTGACGGCACCGGCGACACGCCGCTCCTGATTGCGGCCGCCTCGGGCCAGGCGGCGATGACCAGCCTGCTGATCCGCAAGGGAGCCGACCTGCATGCGCGCAATCGCAACGGCTGCGACGCACTTTGCCTCGCGCGGCAAAACAAGCAGGGACGGATCGTACAACTGCTGGATGATCGACCAGTCAAGAGGACGCCGCTGTCGGAAAGCCAGCAGGCCGCGTTGGCGGTGACCGGCCTCTCGATCCACCCGGACCAGCCGCTGACCGAAAAGGATCGCGCCCTGTTCAAAGGCTGGCCTGCGCTCAATGTGGCGGCCTGGCGTGGCGACGTTGATGTGGTGCGTGCACTGCTCAAGCACGACACGACAGTCAAGGCAACCGACCCGGCGGGCTACAACGCCTTGCTGCGGGCGGCGGCGCGCGGGCACGGCACGGTGATCGCCTTGCTGCTGGCGTCCGGCGCGGATCCCGACAGCTCCGTGCCGGACGGCCGTACCGCGTTGATGCTGGCGGCGACCCACGGCGATGCGGGCGCCGTCAAGGCGCTGCTGGACGGCGGCGCTGACGTCGATCACAAGCTCGGCGACGGCAGCAACGCGCTCGCTCTGGCAATGCGGGCAGGCAACATCGACGCCGCCCGCATTCTGATCGATCGCGGCGCCGACGTGACGATGATTTCCGATCGAAACATGCCGGTGCTTGCCCTGGCCGTGCGGCTGCAACGTCGGGATCTCCTGCTCAAGCTGCTCAAACGCGGCGCCCGCATCAATCAGGCGGACACGCAGGGTGCGACCGCACTTTGGCTGGCGGCCGATCGGGGCTGGGACGCTGGAGTGGACACCTTGATCACGCACCAGGCGGATACCGAGGCGGCGGATCGGGATGGCTATACGCCATTGTGCCGCGCCGCCTGGCGAGGCCATGTTGAGATCGTCAAGCGGCTGCTTGCAGCCGGCGCCAAGACCGCGGCGCGCAGTCGCACCGGCTATACGCCGCTGCTGCTTGCCGCGGAGGCCGGCCATGTCGGGGTGGTACGCAGCCTGCTGCACGCGGGCGCCGGCATCGACGCGCGCAACCGATACGGCAATACGGCGCTGATGGTGGCTGCCGCCGCCGGCCGTGCCGATATCGTGCGACTGCTGCTCGAGCAGAACGCCAATGCCGCCCTGCTCAACAAGCGCCGCGAGGATGCGCGCAGGCTGGCCGAGTTTGGCGGACATCGAGACGTCGTCAAGGTCATCGAGGACTATCGCGCCAGCCATCGTTGGAAGCTCGGGTTGTTCTGAACGCGGTTCGCGCCCGCGCCCATTGCGGGAACCCGCAATTCAACATCGGCGCAATGCCTGTACACTAGTCGGGGGAAACGTTTCAAGGGGGGCATTTGATAGCGAAAAGGTCACTTCGCGTCGTTACGTCGGCGTGCCTGGCCGTTGTATTGTCAGGCCATATGCGCGCGACGACCGCCGCCGAAAAAGGCTATTTCAGGCTGAGCAGCGGATTCGACTACAGCAGCGGCAACTATGGCGACGTCGTTGCGACCGACGCCTGGTACATTCCGTTGTCGCTCAAGTATTACCGGTTCCCCTGGTCGGTGCAGGTTACCGTGCCCTACCTGATCATCACCTCGCCCAGCGGCGTCATCGGTGCCGGCGAGAGCCGCACCGTAGTCAGCAACACGCGGAGTACGAAACGCCGTACCGAAAACGGACCGGGCGACATCATCCTCAAAGGGAATTACATCTTCGAATCACACGGCCGGCTGCCGGATTTCGATATCACGGGCAAAATCAAATTTCCGACCGCTGACAGTTCACGCTATCTCGGTACCGGCGAATACGACTACAGCGTAATCGGCACGCTCTCCAAACTTTACGGCCGGTTTTTCCCGTACGCCTCGGTGGGCTACAAGTTTCGCGGCGACCTGCCCGGCCTCAAGCTCAACAACGGCTGGCAGGTTTCGCTGGGCAACGACTACCGCATCAACGCCAAGTGGCATCTCGGCCTGACGCTGGACTGGCGGGAACCGAGTTCGAAATTCTCCACCGACGACGCCGAGGCGGGCGCGTATCTGAGCTACTCGCTTTCACGCGCCTGGCGGGTGACCGCCTACGGCGCCAGCGGCTTTACCCGCAGCAGCCCCGGCAAGGTGCTGGACCTCAATATTTCCTATCGCTTCTGATCGCCGCGCGCCGTCAACGGCGCCCAAACGCATCCGCAATGGTTTGTCGCGATCCGCCCATCCGGCGGCGGATTGTTCAGTGGTCTCTGACCTCAGGCGTTTCCGGCCGCTCGACACGCTCCGGCGTTTCCACGTGCTCGGGGA
>CAYVOU010000015.1:10259-10975 GCA_964453295.1 uncultured Gammaproteobacteria bacterium | reverse complement strand
TGAAGACGCTCTACGTCAGCGGCGAGGAATCGGCCCGCCAGATCGCGATGCGCGCGGTGCGCCTGGGTGTCAACGCCAAGACCCTGCGGGTGCTGACCGAAACGCATGTGGAACGCGTGCTAGATCACGCACGGCGCGAAACGCCGAGGCTCATGGTGATCGACTCGGTGCAGACCATGTACACGGACCAGCTGAACTCGGCGCCGGGCAGCGTCAGCCAGGTGCGCGAGAGCGCGGCACAGCTGGTGCGTTTCGCCAAACAGTCGGGTACGGCCGTCTACCTGGTCGGCCACGTCACCAAGGAAGGCGCTCTCGCCGGTCCGCGGGTCCTGGAGCACATGGTCGATACTGTTTTGTATTTCGAAGGCGACAGCAGCAGTCGCCACCGGGTGGTTCGTGCCGTCAAGAACCGCTATGGCGCGGTCAACGAACTAGGCGTGTTCGCGATGACCGACAAGGGCCTGCGCGAGGTCAGCAATCCCTCGGCCATTTTTCTGTCCCGGCACGACAAGGAGGTGCCGGGCAGCGTCGTCATGGTCACGCGCGAGGGTACGCGGCCGATGCTGGTGGAAGTCCAGGCGCTGGTTGACGAGTCGCGGTTGTCGAATCCGCGGCGGGTGGCGGTCGGCCTCGACGGCAACCGGTTGGCCATGCTGCTGGCGATAGCCCATCGCCATGCCGGGATTGTCAGCTACGACCAGGACGTCTTCATCAAT
>CAYVOU010000015.1:767-10249 GCA_964453295.1 uncultured Gammaproteobacteria bacterium | reverse complement strand
GGGCGGCGTGCGCGTTGCCGAGACCGGCGCCGATCTCGCCGTGCTGCTGGCCGTCCTCTCCAGCCTGCGGGGCAAGCCGTTACCGCAGGACCTGGTGGTGTTCGGCGAGGTCGGCCTGGCGGGGGAGATCCGGCCGGTGCCGGGTGGGCCGGAGCGGCTGCGCGAAGCGGAAAAGCATGGGTTCAAGCGCGCGATCGTGCCCAAGGCCAACGCCCCCAAGGACAAGCTGGGTGCGATGCGGGTCGATGCGGTGACGGACCTGGCGGGGGCGCTGGAACGTATCTGAACGATCGGCGCGGGCAGTTCAGTCGATACCGGGCATCGACACGTAGCCCGGCAACGCCTTGATGCGCGCCAGCCAGGCGTTGAGCCCGGCAAAAGGGGCCAGCGCGATCCCGCCTTCGTGCGCCAGCGCGACATAGGGAAAGCAGGCGATGTCGGCAATGGTCGGCCGGGCGCAGGCGAGCCAAATCTGATGACGCAGGTGCTTGTCCATGACGCCGAGGATGGCCAGGGCCTTGTTGCGTGCCAGTTCGACGTCGAGTTGGCGTCCGAATTTGACGCCGGCGCGCGCGTCCGCCGGGCCTCGCGCGATCTCGCTGGCGGCGGTCGACAGCCACTGCATCACTTCCGCAAGCGCTGCCGCCTCGACCGGCAGCCAGTCATCGCGGTCCGCTTTCCGGGCCAGGTAGACCAGGATGGCCTGCGAATCACGCAGCACCACTTCGCCGTCCACCAGCACCGGCACCTGGGCAAGGGGGTTGAGCGCCAGAAAGTCCGGCTGCTTGTGTTCGCCGTTCGGCAGGTCCACCGGTCGGCGTTCCAGTTCCATGCCAAGGAGCGCACAAAACAGTCGAACCTTGTAGCAATTGCCCGAACGTTCGAAATCGTAGAGTTTCATGGATTGTCCATGAGCCGGATACCGTGAATGCGGTCCGTGAGCACCTGCGCGTCAACCGATACGGGCACAGCGCGTACCTCCGGCGCGGGCCGGTCAGCCCAGCGACTTGAGTTCCCGTTCCAGGACGGAAGAATCGCCCAGGTTAAGTTCGACCAGCCTTTTCAGGAAAGAGATACTGTCGATGTCGATGTGTTCGCATCGGAATCCGATATGGTCGGACTCGACATGGGCAACGATGACGTCCATGTTGATAGGTGTGTCGCTGCTGTCCAGCAGGATTTCCAGGCGACAGGCCGTGTCAGGCACCGCGCTCCAGTTGTCCGGCCGCCCGCTCAGGGCGCCTTTGAGCGACAGATCGATGAGCGGTGCCTTGAAGATGGCTTCGCCGCAGCGGACGATGACTTCACCGTCGCAGAGAATACGATGGAAGCGGCGCTTCTCGTCGGATGGCAAATCGGTTCTCCTCGTTTTGCTCCCGCTCGCAGTATAGCAAAGCTGATCCGTTACTCCGCGGCGGCCGTGCGTCCGGTCCCGGGCGGTGTGCCGGGGTCCAGGCGCAGGCGCGCGGTCTTCACCGCCTGTTCAGTGGTCTGCACGATCTCAATCGTGTAGTGACCGATGCGAAGACCGGTGCCCGGCTCGGGTATGCTCTCCAGGGTTTCCAGCAGCAGGCCGTTGAGCGTCTTCGGGCCGGCGGTGGGCAGGGTCCACTTCAGGATGCGGTTGATGTCGCGCACCGAGGCGCTGCCGTCGACCAGGAAGCTGCCGTCCTCCTGCGGAAAGATGTCGCGCGAGAAGCTTTGCGGATCGGTGGTGAATTCGCCGACGATTTCCTCCAGCAGATCCTCGAGCGTGACCAGGCCCTGCAGATCGCCGTATTCGTCCACCACCAGCGCCACGCGTTCGCGATTGCGCTGAAAATTGAACAGCTGCGTATGCAGGGGCGTGCCGATCGGCACGTAATAGGGCTCTTCCAGCACCTTTTCGATCTCATCCACGGTGAGGCGCCGGTCGTCGGCCAACAGCCTTGGCAGGCGGCGGGCGTGCAATACACCGACCATCTGGTCGATGCTGCCGCGGTACACGGGAATGCGGGTGTGCCGGAACCCGGTCAGCTGGTCGACGATAGTATTGATGTCGTCGGCGAGGTCGATGCCGACAATTTCGTTGCGAGGGATCATGATGTCCTCGACGGTGCCTTTTTCCAGGTCCAGCACCGCGAACAGCATCTGCTGGTGCTTGCGCGGAATGATGGCGCCGGCTTCCTTGACGACGGTGCGCAGTTCCTCGCGGCTTAGTGGCATCTCGCCACCCCTGTCGGTGCGGATCCCAATCATGTTGAGGAGGGTGTTGGCGACCGAATTGAGCGCCCAGACCAGCGGATAGGCGACGAACAGCATCGGCTTCAGCACGTGTGAAACGCGCAGTGCGACGCGTTCCGGGTAGAGGGCGGCGATGGTCTTGGGCATGACTTCGGCAAGGATCAGCGTGATGACGCTGATTGTGACCGTCGCGACGGCTACGCCACGCGCTTCCCCCAGCACGCTCAGGCCAATTACGGTGGCGAGCGATGACACCGCGGCGTTGCAGAAGGTATTGCCCACCAGCAATAGTCCGATGAGCCTGTCCGGCCGTTCCAGCAGGTCTCGTGCTTTGACCGCGCCGCTGTGCTTCTTGGCGGCCATGTGTCGCAGGCGGTAGCGGTTCAGCGCCATCATCGCGGTCTCGGAGCCGCTGAAGCAGGCGGAGAGCAGCAGCAGGGCGAACAGGGCGACGAGCAATTCGAGCAGTGGGAGGTGTTCCACGACGTTACCTCACGTCAACGGGAATGGAGGAGCCCGCCGGAGGGGCGGCGGTCGTATTCCGGGGACAAAGCGGCCGGTCCGGTCGCTTCACACCCGGTGCAGAACGAGCTGTAGGACTACGGCCGAACCGAAGAAGGCCAGCATGAGCAGAACAAAGCCCGCCAGGGTGTAGCGCACCGCCGTGCGCCCGCGCCAGCCGCGATAGCGGCGCCCCCAAAGCAGGACGGCAAAGACGAGCCAGGCGAGCACCGATAGCACCGTCTTGTGGACGAGGTGCTGGGCAAAGAGGTCCTGGACGAACATGAAGCCGCTGATGAGCCCCAGGCTCAGCAGGAACAGGCCGATGGCGAGCAGCTGGAAGAGCAGGGTCTCCATGGTCGCCATCGGTGGAAGGGCGCGCATGACCTTGAGGGGTCGCTTGTGGCGCAGCTGATGGTCGGCGATCGCGATCACGGCCGCCTGCAGGGCGGCGATGGTCAGTATGCTATAGGCGACCAGCGACAGGGCGATGTGCAGGTCCAGGCCGTGCGGCATCTCCTCCGGCAGGATCCGCCGGCTTGGAAACAGCATGTCCATGACGATGGCAAGCGCGGCGCACGGAAATACGGCCACCGCAAGGTTGGCCAGCGGCCGGAATAGGGCCGATCCGACCAGGATGAGCGCCACCAGCCAGGTGACCAGCGAGGCCGTGTTGAATATGCCGAGGTTGATCCCGGCAGCCGTGACTAGGCTTTGGTACAGGCTGCTGGCGTGCAGCGCCAGCGCGGCCAGGGCCAGTCCGAAGTTGAGAGCAAGGGAGGCCGGGGTATCCGGGCGCGCCCGCCACATCGGCAATGCCATCCTTGCCGCGGTCACCAGGTAGAGCACCACGGCAATCAGACTGAAGATCGTAGTATTCATGGGGTTGGCGAATCATGGCACAACGCCGCCAGCGGTTGAAGCGCCGGTGACCGTGTGACCGTCCCTGGCGTACCGCGTCAGGGCGTGCCGGTCATGATTTGGCCACCGCCCCCGGCGCGGCGCCGCTCGGGCGGCGGCAGGAATTCGATATTGCTGAATGGTTTACGGCGCGGGCGGGACGCGGAACGCGGAATAGGGTAGGCTTGCAGCCGTTTTTTTCCACAAGTTCGTGCTTTCATCACCACCGGAACCGACAGAGTGCTGCGCCATGTTTGACAATCTCAGCCAACGCTTAAGCCAAGTCATCAAGAACCTCCGCGGCCAGGGTCGCCTAACGGAGGAGAACATACAGGAAACCTTGCGCGAGGTGCGCATGGCGCTGCTGGAGGCGGACGTCGCCCTGCCGGTGGTTCGGGACTTCATCGAGCACGCGCGCAAGCGCGCACTGGGTGAAGAGGTGTTCTCGACCCTGACACCGGGCCAGGCGCTGATCCGAATCGTACGTGACGAATTGACGGCCTTGATGGGCACCGCCAACAGCGCTCTCAACCTGCGAGCCGTGCCGCCGGCGGTGGTGCTGATGGCCGGCCTGCAGGGCTCGGGCAAGACCACGACAGTGGCCAAGCTTGCCCGCCATCTCAAGGATCAGCACAAGTCGGTGATGGTGGTCAGCGCCGACGTCTACCGGCCGGCGGCCATCGAACAGCTGGGCATCCTGGCCGGCGAGGTGGGTGCCGAGTTCTTCCCCAGCAGCGCCGGGCAGAAACCGCTCGATATCGTGACCGCCGCGCTGCAACAGGCGAAGACCCAGTTCAAGGACGTGCTGATCGTCGACACCGCCGGCCGCCTGCACATCGACGCGGAGATGATGGACGAGATCAAGGCCTTGCACGCCGCGCTCAATCCGGTGGAGACGCTGTTCGTGGTCGACAGCATGACCGGCCAGGATGCCGTCAATACCGCGCACGCCTTCGATCAGGCCCTGCCGCTCACAGGCGTCGTGGTGACCAAGACCGACGGCGACGCCCGCGGCGGCGTGGCGCTGTCAGTCCGGCACATTACCGGTAAGCCGATCAAGTTCCTGGGCATCGGCGAGAAGACCTCGGCGCTGGAGCCTTTCTTTCCGGACCGGGTGGCCTCGCGCATACTCGGCATGGGCGACGTCCTCGGCCTGATCGAGGACGTCGAAAAGAAAGTCGATCGCGACAAGGCCGCGGCGCTGGCGGACAAGCTGCGCAAGGGCAAGCGATTCGACCTGAATGATTTGCGCGAGCAGTTGACCCAGATGCAGAACATGGGCGGAATCGGCGCCCTGATGGGCAAGCTGCCGGGCATGGCGGAATTGCCAAAGCAGGTTAAGGATGGCGCCGGCGACCGCGAGGTCAGCAAAATGACGGCCATCATTGACTCGATGACGCGCCATGAGAGGCATTTTCCAGACGTGATCCGGGCTTCCCGCAAGAAACGCATCGCTGCCGGGTCCGGCACCCAGATCCAGGACGTCAATCGCCTGCTGAAGCAGTTCGATCAGATGCAGAAGATGATGAAGCGGATGACCAAGAAAGGCGGCCTTGCCGGGATGATGCGGGGCATGCGCGGCATGCGGCCGCCGGGGATGCCGTTCTAGCGCAGCCGTCGCACGGTCGTTGCGCCCGCCCGCGCGCTATTCGGTCGCGATGGCGTTTTCCCGCATGTGGTCCGAGACGAAGCGGCCCGTCAGTTCGCCGAGATCGTCGCTGATGCGCAGGAGACTGGTGTCGAGCACGGTGCCGTAGGTGCCTTTCGACCAGACGGTCTGTGACACGAAACCCCTATGCTGCCCCGGGAGCGGTACCTTCTCGTTGACCTTCAGCACCAGCGAATACGAGTAATAGCGGTAATCGGCAACGTTGACGTGGAGATCGACCAGCATCTGCGCGGCCGCCGGATCCTTCAAAGCCTGTTCCGCCGTCACGACCCTGATCCCCGCGGTCTGCAGCCGGTTTTCGATCATCGCGCGCAGCTTCGCCTCGTTGACGCCGAAACGCTGCAGGTCGTTCTCGAAGCCCTTGAACGAAATTGTCACGGTGTTCAGGCCTCTTAGGGTCAGGTATGAAAAGTCGTCGCCTCGAGCAGCCGGCGAGCCGACGGCAGCCAGGATGGTCAAGCTGAGCACAAGGGCATGGAAAAATGATTTTTTCATAACTGCCGACTCCGTAATATTTTATCAATTATAAGGCTGCGGTCGCCGAATTGCCCGGACATCCTCGACAAAAACGTGCTTGTCGCAGTGCGGCGTGACGGCCCCGCCTGCGTCCACCCGAGCTGATAGAATTCCACGATATCCGCAACCGTTGTCGAGGTCGAAAATCTTTCCAAGCACTACGACCGGATCGTCGCGGTGGATACTGTCCGTTTTTGCGTGGAACGCGGCACGACCCGTGCGCTCCTGGGGGGCAACGGCGCCGGCAAAACGGCGACCATCGCCATGCTGCTGGGCCTGGTGGTGCCCAGCGGTGGCGCCATCCGCATTTTCGGCGAGGACATGCTGGCCGATCGCTACCGCGCCCTGGGCCGGATGAATTTTTCGTCACCTTGCGTCGAACTGCCGCAGAGCCTTACCGTGCGTGAGAATCTCACGGTTTATGCTCACCTTTACGGCGCGCGCGACATTCCCGGCCGCCTGCGGCAGATCGCGGCGGAGTTGGAGCTCGACAGTCTGATGGGGCGTGTCTATCGTTCCCTGTCCGCGGGACAGCGCACACGCGTCACCCTCGCCAAGGCCCTGCTCAACGAGCCGGAACTGATCCTGCTGGGCGAACCCACGGTGTCGCTGGATCCCGATACCGCCGACAGCGTTCGCGGCCTGCTCCTGGGGTATCAACAACGCACCGGCGCCACCTTGCTGCTGACCTCGCACAACGTGACCGAAGTGGAGCGGTCGATCTACAGCATGGGGTTGCCGTTGATTGCCTTCTTCGCCGTGCTGATGATGTTCGGTTGGGCGGTCCCCAGCCGCTATGTGTTCGAAGGGATGCGCGCCGTGCTGATCGAGCATCGATTCGACTGGTCGCTAGTTCTACACCAGCCTCGCGATGGCCGCGCTGTACATCGTTATAGGCATTGGCATATTCATGCTCACCTTCCAGACGGCCCGCCGCCGCGGCCTGTTGCTCCAGGTCGGCGAATAGGCCGGAGGGGCTCCGCCAGGATTGCGCGCGGCCTCGACACTTGCCCAATCCGGCGCCTAAGCTTATGTTGCAACGGGCGGGCATCGGCCAAGGCAAGGAGGAACCATGGGGACCATTATTTTCTGGGTTGTCGTCGTCGCAATCGTTTTCTTTCTCATCAGCATGTACAACGGGCTGGTGACGGCACGCAACCAGTTCAAGAACGCCTTCGCGCAGATAGATGTGCAGCTGCAGCGCCGCTATGACCTGATCCCGAACCTGGTTGAAACCGCCAAGACCTACCTCAAGCACGAGCGCGAGACCCTGGAAGCGGTGATCGCCGCGCGCAACCAGGCCCAGGCAGCATCGAAGCTGGCGGCGGCGCATCCGGAAGACGGACAGGCGGTCACGAACCTGGGTGCGGCCGAAGGTCAGCTCGGCGCCACGCTCGGGCGCTTTTTCGCCCTGGCCGAAGCCTATCCGGATCTCAAGGCCAATCAGACCCTGCAGCAGCTCATGGAGGAGCTGTCCTCGACCGAAAACAAGGTGGCCTTCTCAAGGCAGTTCTTCAACGATTCCGTCATGGCCTACAACAACATGCGGGAGAAGTTTCCCAACAACTTCATGGCCGGGATGTTCAATTTCCAGGTGGCGAAGGCGCTTGAGATCGAAACGCCGGACGCCCGCAAGGCGGTCAAGGTTTCCTTCAGCTGACAGGCGGCAGGTCGCGCGGTGAAGGTACGACGGCGCACAGGCTCGCGCGGCGCCGTCCATGGCATCTCTGACTGCAACCTGAACTGACGACAATCGGGACTACCGGCAGCGCCATGAACTTCTTCGAGCGACAGCATCAAACGCGGCGCAACACGCGCTGGCTGGTGGTGTTGTTTCTAATCGCGGTCGTCCTCATCGTGCTGGCCATCAACACCGTGGTTTACCTGGGTGTCCTGTTGGGCGGCGGCGTCGGCCGCGATCTGCCGGTGCCGGCGGACGGGCACTGGTTAGTGGCGATGCACTATTGGTGGCAGAAGCCCTACGGTTTGTGGGTCACCCTGGGCACCCTGGCGGCCATTGCCGCCGGCAGTCTGTGGACCATGGCGAAACTCAGCGGCGGCGGGCGCGCGGTGGCGGAAATGGTCGGCGCGCGGCGGGTGCGCCGTACATCCGAGGATGTCAGCGAGCGCCGGCTGCTCAATGTCGTGGAGGAGATGTCGATTGCCTCCGGCACGCCGATGCCCTTTGTCTACATCATGGACGAGGAGTCGGCCATCAATGCATTCGTCGCCGGGCTGCGGCCGACCGAGGCCGTGCTGGTCGTGACCCGGGGTGCGCTGGAAACGCTTGATCGCGACGAACTCCAGGGCGTCATCGGCCACGAATACAGCCATCTGCTGAACGGCGACATGCGCCTGAACATCCGCCTGTGGGGGATCCTCGCCGGCATCCTGTTCATCGGCCAGGGCGGGCGTTTCCTGCTGCGGGTCATGGCGCAGGGCGGACGAGGCCGCAGCCGTGGCGGCGGTGGCAGCGGCCAGGCCGGCCTGATGTTGCTGGTCGTCGGCCTGGGACTTTTCATCGTCGGCTATATCGGCCTGTTTTTCGGACGCATCATCAAGGCCGCGGTGGCACGGCAGCGCGAGTCGATCGCCGACGCATCCGCCGTGCAGTTCACGCGTAATCCGCCCGGACTGGCCGGCGCGCTGTGGAAGATCAAGCAGAATGTCCATGGGTCCCTGCTCGAGTCACGCTACTCCGAAGACATGAGCCACATGTGTTTCGGGCCCAGCCTGAGCTTTGCTTTCGACGGCCTGTTTGCGACGCATCCGCCGCTGGACGAGCGAATCAAGGCAGTCGACCCCGGCTTTTCCGCCCGCCGCATCGTCAAACAACGCCGCGAACGGCAGGGCGGCCCGCAGACGCCGTCTTCACCTGGCGCGGCACAGGTCGCGTCGGCGCCAGCCGCCGCCATGGCGCTGGCGGCCTCGGCGGGCCAGGTCGCCGCGAGCGTCGGCAATCCGGGCCCGGCGCACCTGCAGTATGCCCATGCGCTACACGAGGCGATCCCGGACGTCCTGCTGGAATCGGCCCGCACGCCGGACGGCGCGAAGCAGTTGATCTATGCCTTGTTACTGGCGGTGACCGACGCCGACAAGCTTGGCGCGGCAAAACGGGTGCTGAGTTCATCCGAAGGTGAATCCGCCATCGCTGCCGTCGACGCCCTGCTGGCCCCGGTCATGGCACTCAATCGCCGCGGACGTCTGCCGCTGCTCAATCTGGCGCTGCCGGAGCTGAAAATGATGATGCCGGAGGATCGGCGGAATTTCATGCGCACCGCGGAAGGGGTGGTCAGGGCTGACCAGCGTTACACCCTGTTCGAGTTCGCCCTGCTGACCATCCTCAAGGATCATCTCTCCGCGAATCCGGAGAGCGAATCAGAACCGAAGTATTTCCGGACCGAGGACGTGGCCGAGGAGATCGGCCTGCTGCTGACGATGTTCGCGCGTGCTGGCGCCACCGATGCGGGAACGGCGGAAGCGCATTTTCGGCAGGTGGTCCATGCCTATGCGCTGACAGGTATAGCGCCGGCACCCGCCGAGGCCTTGAGCGCGGACCGCCTGTCGACGGCGCTCGCCAAGCTGGCATTGCTTTCGCCGCTGCTGAAGCAGTCGCTGATCGGCGCTTGCGCCGATTGCGTCCTGATCGACGGCAGGGTCATGCCGGTCGAAG
>CAYVOU010000015.1:0-757 GCA_964453295.1 uncultured Gammaproteobacteria bacterium | reverse complement strand
GTTTCCGAAACGCTGGACTGCCCGATGCCGCCATTACTCGATGGGGCCGCCGGCTGATCCTTGCCCGCGCCCGTGTATCAGCTCGTCTTTCTGAGACTGTTGTAAAGCACGGCCATGAGGACCAGTGCAAAGATGATCAGCGACCACTCGGCGATGGACAGCGAAAGGAATGTCCAGTTGACCTCGGCGCAATCCCCGGTGCCTTGGAAAACCTTGCGGATGGTCTCGGTGAGCGGCAGGGTCTTTACCCAGTATTCAAGACCGGGTCCGCATTCCGGCACCTGATCCGCGGGTAAGTGCTGCAGCCAGACCTGGCGGCCGGCAAAGACGATACCGCCGACCGAGAACAGCGAAGCGAGCCCACCGTAAATCCTGCGTCCCAGCGCAGCCGGGTTGTGGATGGCGGCCAGCAGGCTGACGATGCCCAGCAATGCGTAACAGGCGCGCTGGAAAATGCACAAAGGGCAGGGGTCCAGACCCTGATAGTACTGCAGGTAATAGGCATAGCCGAGCAAACCGGCACAGGCGAGGAAAATGAGGGTATACAGGATTCTGGATTGGGTCATGGTTTAAGGGTCGCTGATGTATTGAGGCTAACGGCTATCGACTTTCCCGCCGCCGACAGGTTCAATTCGGATAGGGTCGCGTCAGTTTAGGCGCGGCACGTGACAGCATCGTAAACAATCCGGCGGTGTCGTGGAATCCCGGGCGTGCCGGGCAGGCAGCCGCGGCGCGGGTATATTGAGAAAAAGGCGCG
>CAYVOU010000014.1:0-10988 GCA_964453295.1 uncultured Gammaproteobacteria bacterium | reverse complement strand
CAGCCTTACCAGATCGTTGACCGACGCCGCGGTCGGTGTTCTCAGCGCACGTGCCCGCACGGAGATTACCGGTCGAAGCCTGGGCCTGGCACAAACGGCTTACGACAAGGCGGTCGCGCAGCAGCAGACCCGGGGCGTGACCGAATACGAAATCATCCAGCAAAGCAACAATCTTCTGGCCGCGACGCGCGACTGGATCGCAGCCGTGATCGACGCCAAGCAGGCCGAAGCGCGTTGGTACGCTGCCCGCGGCGACATCGCTGCCAAGTATGCGGAGTGGACCGCCCAGACCATCACCGACGATGCCCGGGTGAAAGCGCTCGCCGCCGAACAGGTCGTCCCGTTGTTTGCTCCGGAGAAGAAAGATGTCCATTAAACGACTTCTCCTGATTTCCACCGTAACGGCGTTTATGACGCTTTCGTATGGTGCGGCCGCGGCTACGGCGGAGAATACGCAGCCCGAAGACGTCAAGACCTACACCAGCCTTGCAGATCTGCTCAGCATCGAGGTGCCGATTGGCGACGATCAGGTACTTAAGCAGATCGCCACGATCTTTGCGGATACGCCCAACTCCGGCGCCAACCTGCAGGTGAAGCGAAAGAAGATTCGTATCCTGTCGTTGCGCGACGCGGCGATGATGGCACTGCGCAAGAATCTGAACATCAAGCTGGGAAGAGAAAACGCCGATCGCATCCGCCATGCAATCCAGGAGGCGGAAGCGGTGTTCGATCCTGTCTTCAAGGTCTCCGCCGGGTACGACCAGTTGCAGAAATACAGCAGAAGCCGGTTTGGCATCATCAATCTGCGCCGGTTGAATTCCGGTCCGTTTACCGGTCTCGACCTTACCACGGACAACAATCCACTTCCGACACCCGGCCCAGGGGTCATCATCCTTCCGGCCCTGGCGTCCAAATCGACGCCCCAGATCGATAGCATCGCATTTTACTGGACCGTCCTCGGCAACAGCTTCTCGACCTTGAAGCCTGGCTACTGTGATGTCCAACAAGGGCTGCTTTGCGCACGGAACGTTCCGGCAAGCCAGAGCGATCCCAACGGTCCCACCAAGACCTGGAACCTCGACCTGGAGGTCGACCAGCAGTTGCCTTGGGGTCCGTCCTTCAGCATCAGTACGGTAACCACCGACAAAAACCACTACTACGACAGTCTCGGCCATTCTTATGATCGAGATTGGGCAACGTCGCTGCTGTTGAACGTCAACATCCCGGTGCCGGGGGGCAAGGATTTTGGACCGAACGCGCCGGCGGACGTTGCCATTAAACTGAGTAAGAAGGCAGCCGAACGGGCGGATTGGGATCTCAGGTCGGTTATCAACGCCACTCTTGTCAATACAAATACGAGCTACTGGGAACTGGTCCGGGCACTCGAGAATCTCGTCATCGTCGCGCAGAACCGCGGGTTGATGGAAAAACAACAGGAACGAACTGACCGGTTTTATTCGAAGGGACTGACAACCGCCTACGGTAAGGCGCAGGTAGATGCCGAAGTAGCGCGACTCAAGACGATCGAAGAAGCCGCGAAGGTCAATGTCGTGACCGCATCCAACAATCTTTCGGTTCAGTTGGTGCAATCCGGAGAAGCCGCGAATCCATATTTGTTCCTGCCGCGTGACTTTGCACCGCTGCTGCAGAAGCTGTTGGTCGTAGACAAGGGTAATGCCGTCGCAGACGGATTGAAGAATCGCCCGGACCTGGCTGCGGAAAAAGTATCCAAGCAGGCAAGCGAGATTTCACTGGCTTACGCCAAACACCAGTTGAAGCCGGATTTGAATGTCAATGCCAGTCTCGGCCTGCAACAGGACGCCTCCACAGTCGGATATCGCGACTTCTTCGATTCGATGTCGGCCCTGGGCAGCACGCCTGATTCGGCAACTCAGTCCGTGACGGCTACGTACAACAGGCCGTGGGGGAATCGTTCGCTCAAGGCGGCGTACACGATTGCGCAGAAGAGTGACGAGAACCAGGGCCTGACCGTGCGCAGCCTTGAGAACGACATCGTCCAGCAGGTCAATGATGCGCTGGCAACTGTACTGGGTGCGCGCGCCCGCATCGACCTGGCGGAAAAGAACGTTGAATTTGCCCAAGCCGCCTATGACAAGCTCGCCAAGCGGCGGGATACGGGCGGTGATGTTCGTGAACTTGAACTGATTACCAAGTCCCAGGATTTACTGACAGCGAAATCGACGCGGATCAATGCGCTTATCGACAATAAGGTGGCAGAGTCGCAGCTTCTGGCCGCCGAAGGCATTATTGCATCAACCTACGGTGACCTGACAGCACGTAACGATTTCGAGCGGACCCGCCTGAAACGGTTGTCTGACTTGTTTCCCTTCCAGTTTTTTTCCCAACTTCTCGGTCGCGCTAAGGACGACGCCAATCGCCCCGTAACGAAACGCGACTGAAAGCGATCTGCCCGGACACCGGCCCGGTAAGCAATATGAAGATCGGCGTTTTCTGCCAGCGTGACGACACGACTGCGTTGGAGGTGGCACGGGTTCTGAACCACCTCGAACCTGGCTGCTGCACGACCTACCCTCTCGACGCAATCCCCGAACAGGCTATCACCCTGACGGACAGCGCGCTTCGATGGAACGACGTTGAACTGACTTCGATGGATGCTGCCTGGATCGGCGCGTATCCGTACCGTGACCCCGTCGTCCCCATTGCTCCCGGCCCTACGGAATGGACGCGATGGCAGTTCGATCATCTGTTGGAGCAACAGCGTTACAGCGCCATCGAAAGCCTTCTTGCGGAACTCGAGCGACGTGGGGTCCAGGTGTTGAATGGACGCCGGTTTGCCCTGGCGGAATTTTCCAAGCCGGAGTGGTTGCTGCGGCTGGGGCGTGCAGGCTGCGGGATCCCCCGTTTGCTGTGCTCCAACGATGTCGGCGATGTCGATGCATTCTGTAACCGCTTTCAAAGCGTCTTATGGCGACCTGCAACCGGCCGCGCGGCCTGGCAACGATTTACCGTAAAACAGAAAAGGCATCTTGTCGGGACCGACAAGCCCCCAATCCTCCTGGCCGAGGCGGTGTCGGACGCATTTCTTCTAGCCTGGTGCCTGGATGGTGAGGCAATACTCTGTGTCGCTATTGAACCGCCGGGAACCCGTCCGGTGGAGAGCCTGGGCAACCCGGACGATTTTGGTGAACTCCTGCGATTTGAAACGCTGGAGATTCTGACGGTGGTTGACGCACGCCAAATGAGCCCTGCACTCGGTCGTCTCTACGACGCCTGCGGCAGGGCGGGCTGGATGGCGGCGACGCTGATGCAGCGGGACGATGGTGAGTTTACCGCCTACGATCTGGACACGGATCCCGATCTCAGCTGGTTGCCCATGCAATTGCGCAACTGGCTGCTAAGCTGTCTGGCATATCGCCTGCTGGGTCGGAACCGGGATCCCGGAAAGATGCCGGAAGGCGGCCTTAAGCTCCAGCGGCCTGCGTTATTCCTGCGGCGTATGCTGCAAATCCAATACGATATGGAAGACAGCAAGTACCCGACCGGGGACGAATAATGGACTTGCTTCAGAGCGGATTCATGTACCTGTATCGGTGGCCGCGACTGCGCCGCCCCCTCTGCCGCGCTGCATTTCACGTCCTGGTCGGACGGCGAGGTGTGCCATGGTCGAGGTGGGTGTATGGGATCCAGCGTCGGACGGTCTATCTCGTGCCGCCCAGCTATGACGATCTCAAGTGGATGTTCCAACAGTTTCACGACCCCGAAATCTCCGAGATGTTCGGTTACGATGACCAGGGTGCCGCCGTCATGTTGCTTCGCTCCCGGGCGGCCACCTTGGTGGTCGCGATCATTAAAAGCGTGGCCACCCGGCGCCGGATTGGATTTCTCGTCATGTATCCGCCAGTCGGGGGCAATTTCAATTTTTGGGAATTCGGCTACGCAATCCCCGATCCGGCGGATCGCAACGCATTCCACGCACTCAACGCAACCGATGCGGTGGGATGTTACATGTTTCAGCATCTACAGGTTCCGCTGTGCGGCTGGCGCACCCGCGCAGACAACCATGCAGCAAATGCCGTGGTGCGGCGCCTGGGATACCAGGCCGGCGAAACGCTCAATCTCGACGGCCATGACTACACGATTTATCGTCTCGATCAGGAAGGTTGGAAAAAGCGATATCGCAAGCTGGACCGGGCGGATGGGACGTCGGCGCCGTTTCGTGTGCTGCGCCCGCCGCTCTTTGAGCCCGGACAAGAATGATCGGTCCGAAATCCGGTACGGTTATCGCAATGTACAGATCGTTGTACATGCGTCCACTTGCACTGTACTTCGTAGATTGTCCCATGCAGCCAGAGTAACGCCATAAAATCGGGGCGTATAAATAACTAACTGATAATAAGAATAAAAAAGATGCCGCAGCGCACATGCGTCAAGTTGGTATGGTACGTGCTCTATCCTAGCCAACGTCGCAAACGACGTTTGAGACGAACAGACAAAACCATTAGTTCAACGACAAATTATTTGGAGAGACAGCATGGGATTTTTAGGTGGCGGTCCGAGTACAGCGACGGGTGGTGCCAGCAGCGTGCAGGCTGGCAAGTCCGGTGGTGATGCCAGCGCCAATGCCAATGCCGGCAGCAGCGCGGATTCGAGCGGCAAGGGCAAGGGCGGCGGCAGCCGTTCGGCGCATGCCGGCAATGCGACCGGTGGTCACGCCGGTTCGGGTGGCAAGGGTGGTGGCGTGAGCGACAACAGCTCGATCGGCAACATCAACGTTTCCTCGTAAGCCGATTCGCAATTTAAAGACAGTAACTTTTAAAGGAGAGCAGACATGGGATTTTTAGGTGGCGGTCCGAGTACAGCGACGGGTGGTGCCAGCAGCGTGCAGGCTGGCAAGTCTGGTGGTGACGCCAGCGCGAACGCCGGTGCGTCGTCCGGCGCGGATTCGAGCGGCAAGGGCAAGGGCGGCGGCAGCCGTTCGGCAAGTGCCGGCGGGTCGCACGGTGGTACGGCTGGATCGGGCGGCAAAGGCGGTGGTGTGAGCGACAACAGCTCGATCGGCAACATCAACGTCTCGTCGTAAGATTCCGTCGAAAGTTGAGCGAGTAGCAGGGGCGTTCCAGAAATGGAATGCCCCTTCTTCTTTATGGGGCGTGAGGGTAGGGGATGCAACGGCCAAAAATTGCGCTGTTCGGCGACCGCGACAGCGAGCAGGTGAATTGGCTTGCGCGCGTCATCCAACGTGAAGGCGGCACGCCAGGGATTTTCGATATACAACTGTGCGGTGAGAGCGGTTCCCGGGTATCTTACGGACAGGATCGCGTTGCCTGGGACGGCGAGTCGTTTGAGGACGTACGGGCGGTCCACATACGCTGTACCTCCCCCAATACCATGCCGACGCTGCCGCCTGTACTCAATGAGCGTAGCTTTGGCGAGTGGCGGAATCAGTTCCTGAGGGAACAGGAGATCCAGGCCGCGACTTACGGTTTCTTCGATACCCTCGTTGCGCGGGGGGCACTCGTCGTGAACCCTCTTACTTCGGCCTACATTGATCACAATTCCAAAGGCCAGTTCTACGAAAAACTGCGAGGTTGGGGTTTCGACACGCCGGCCACGCTGACGTCAAACGATCCGGATGCAGTGCGGGAGTTCCTGCACGCCCACGGCGAGGTGGTGTTCAAACCCGCAATAGGCATCGGATCGACGCGCCTGGTAAGCCGCAACGACCTGACACGGCTGGAAGAACTTCGAGGCTGTCCGGTGTTGATGCAGGAACGGATACGGGGGCACGTCGTACGCGTGCATATTGTCGGTGACAGTGTCGTGTTGTCGTTGCGCATTCGGGCCGAACATATCGATTCAAGGACGGCGACAGAAGGCTTCGATTTCTGGCAGTTGCCACCGGAAGAAGAGGAGAAGCTCGTTAAGGTCAACCGTCGCCTAGGGCTGCATTACAGCGCATGGGACATCATGGTGACGGATGAGGGGCGACATACCTATCTTGACTGCAATCCCGGGCCGTTCATTCTCTGGATTGGCGAGGAGTTTGTCGACGGCGTGCTGGTCCAGCTGGCCCGATACCTGATCGCCTATGGCCGGGACGGCACCGTCGAGGCCGCCGTATCGGCCGTCTCACCCTGGCGACCCGGCAGAGCCTCGTGAGACGTCTGCTTCTGATTGTCGACATGGAAGGTGTCGCGGGGATCGAAATCCTGGCGCAAATCACTGCGGGATCTGTCGAATACGAGGCTGCCCGGCGGCTCTTGACCGCGGAAACGAATGCGATGGTTGCCGGATTCATCCAAGCCGGCTTCGATCAGGTAATCATCAGCGACAGCCACGAGAGCGGTGCCACTACCACCAATCTGGTTGTCGCTGATCTGGACAAACGTGCGACGCTGGAGACGAGGGACGACGCCTATGACGCATCGCTCTTCCGGGACGTCGATGCCGTCGCCTGCCTCGGCATGCATGCCGCCGCGAACACGACCGGTTTTGTTGCGCATACGGTCAGTGTTCACTGCGATTGGCTGCAACAGGGTCGGCGCTTGAGTGAGACTGACATTGTCATCGCACTGGCGGCGGAGGCGGGTAAGGCGGTCCTGCTGGTGAGCGGGGATGACGTGCTGTGCAAAGATGTGGCACCGCCCGTGACGCCGTTGGTAACAAAATTCAGCGTTTCACCCACTGAGTGTCGCTCGATCCCGGTCTCGGAGGCGCTCGAAAAACTGCAACGGGCGGCGGCCGCGGCGGGATTGCCGGAAACGCCGGCCCCACCCCCGCCGGTACCGCTGCAGATCCGCTTCAAAAGCCGATGGCAGGTGGTACGGGCGATCGAACATGGGGCGAGTCGGGTGTCGGCATACGGCGTTGAATTCCACGGCGGTACTTTCAGGAACAAATACGAGCGGGCCATGGATTTGATGGGTGCCACGTTTCCTCCGATCATGTCGGCGTTGCGGGGAGCGGCCGGCTCAAAGGAAATGCTCGAGGATCTGTCAGAATTGATTGCGCGGCCGGTGCCGACCTTGGAGCAGGAGCGGGAGACGCTTGTAAACGGCGATGTGCAACGCACGCTCGATGCGTTCCTGCGCCTCACCGATAAGGCGACGGAGTTCAGTGTCGCCTTGCGGGCGCTGGTATTGCATATCTCAGAATTCTGGGCGCCCGGCGCATTTACGCGACTGCAGATGCGGCCGCTGCTCGATCGGGCGTTGCACGCCCTAGCCGAGATCCCGACCGTATTTTCGCCGGCGGTGGCACCTGCCGACGGCATGTCGCGGATTGATGCCTGGTTCATCCTGGCCCAGCGGGGGCTGTCGGTCGTCGCTCCCGGGCGGGATGAGCTGTCCGCTTATCTGGTCCATCTCGATACACGTGGAAACGCCCTGCATGCGTGGTTGCTGGGGGAAATGGCGGCGCATCTCGGCATGGACGTGCGCCTGCAATATCCCGACCGGATGTTTCGTGGGCGTTCGCGTCTGTGGGATCTTTACTGGCTGACCCATGAATTTTTTCTCGCCACGGATTACATGCGCCGGCCGGACGCGGTTGAGACCTGGGCGTCGCAACTCGAAGAACTGACGTTCGCGGCGCCCTGGTTGATCGCGGCAGGTCATGCCGATCTCGCCGCCGAAGTTGTGTTGTGCATGCAGATGGCGGGCGAATTCGCGTCGGCCAGACACCGCGAGCTGCTGGCATTCCTGCGGTCGGCGCAGCAGGTGGACGGCGTGCTGCCCGATGCCTCGATGGGCGACCCGGGCGAGGTCATGGCGGACCACGCGACCGGCCTGCTGTTCCTCGTGTATGCCGGTGTCGAGGAGTGGAACAGGCGTCTTGCGGGTGATTGATACGGGAAACAGTAGATGATCAAAGCGCCGAAAAAGACAATCGTGATTACCGGTGCATCCACCGGCATCGGCGAAGCCTGCGCAAGACGCTTCGCCATGCTGGGCGATCGCGTCTACGCAGGTGTGAGGCGGGAAGAGGACGGTGTGCGCCTGTCTGACGGTGGCAACGGCAACCTGGTGCCCCTGATGCTTGACGTCGAATCGGAAAGCGCCCTGCAGGCGGCCGTCGACACGGTGGCGCGCGCAGCGGGTGATGAGGGCGTTTTCGCGCTAATCAACAATGCCGGGGTGGCTATCTCCGGGCCGATGGAATGCGTGCCGTTGGCGGAGGTTCGCCGTCAGTTCGACATCAACGTATTTGGCGCTCTGGCGGTGACCCAGGCCTTTCTGCCCATGCTGCGTCGTGCTGCGGGTCGTATCGTCATGATGAGTTCCATTTCCGGCCGCATCACCGGCCCGTTTCTTGGACCCTATTCCGCATCCAAGTTTGCCCTGGAGGCAATATCGGACGCCTTGCGCCTGGAATTGCGGCCATGGGGGATCTCGGTGTCGATCATAGAGCCGGGACCGATTGCCACCCCCATCTGGGATAAGTCCACGCAGACCGCGCGGCGCCTGCGCGAAGCGATGCCGCCGGCCTGTCGCGAGCTTTACAATCGGAACCTGGACAAGCTGGAATCGGCGGTCGAGAATGCCGCCCGTTCGGCAATACCGTGCTCGGCGGTGGTGGCCTCGGTCGAGCACGCGCTATTTTCGCAACGTCCGAAGACGCGTTACCTCATAGGTAGGCAGACTCGCATGGCAGCCTTGCTGACCCGTTTCATGCCGGATCGGTTGCGCGATCGCCTAATCCTGAAAAGCTATGACATGCTCGATTGATCGAGGAACACGCCGGCTCACTCCGGCCGGACATTGACGTTGAATCGAAACAGATTTTCGGGATCATACCGGCGCTTTAGCGCCCTCAACCTCGGTAAGTTGCAGCCGTAAGCCGAGGCTATCGTAGCCTCTGACGGCGCCATACCGACGTAATTGACGTATATGCCGCTCGCGGCCGGTTGCAGGGCATCGTGCAACACCCTTGCCTGCATTCTGAGCTGCACCCCTTCGGCTGCTTGCTTCCATTTCACGGCGATGGCAATGCCAAACCTGGCGTCGCGATGCGGGAAGGCGGTGGTCTCCGGTGACAGCCGAGCCATCGCGCCGCCTAAATGCTCCAGGACGATATAGAAATCGCTGCCGGCCGTGCGCAGGGCGGCCTCGGCGAGCCTGTCCAACGTCTGGTCGTCCAGCGAGCGCACGAACAGCGCCTCCCAGGCGTTGTTGTAACCGCTGGGAAATCCTTCGCCGGTCGTGGCATGAAGATCGAAATAGCTGCATTCGCGCAGCTCCGCCGCCAGCGGTGTACCGAGGCGGGCGAAAGGTGCGAGTAACGCGGCGCCTTCGGTTGCGGGACCGAAATACGCGGCTGCAATGAATACACAACCGGGTTCGCCAGGGCCGTTTTTCACGGCAAGGTAAGCCGTCGCCCGGTCGGGCAGGTCCGCGGTCAGTTCCCGATAGCCGCGCAGGACGGCGCGAGATTCGGAGAGTGGGTAGTACACCTTGCCGGCAAGGAGCGGTGGCAGGTCATGCAGCCGGAAGCCCAGCTCCGTGGCGATGCCGTAGTTTGCGCCAGCGCCACGCATGGCCCAGAAAAGATCGGGTGTGGACTGTCGATCGACGTGCCGAATCGAAGCCGATGCATCGATCAGCGTCGCACTGACCAGATTGTCGCATGCCAGACCATGCATTCGGGTCAGCGCACCGTATCCGCCGCCGAGGGTGAGTCCGCCAACCCCCACTTCGGGATTGAAGCCACCGGGCGTGGCTACCCCATAGGCTCGGGTCGCGTGTAGAACGTCGGCCCATGTTGCGCCGCCGGCGACATTCAAGAATCCCTTCGCACGGTCAACTTGGACGGACCGCATCGCCGACAGGTCAACCATGACGGCACCGTTGCCGACACCATAGCCGGCGATGCTGTGGCCGCCGCCGCGCACCGATATCGGCAGATGATGGCGACGCGCATATTCTACGGCCTGCCGTGCATCGTCGGTGTTGCGGCAACGGACGATGACCGCCGGCATCGCTTCGACAGCCGCATTCCACACGCACCGTGCGGCGGCATAGTCGGGGCTGTCAGGTGTAAGGACCCGGCCCTGTACGGACCGGCGCAGGGTGTCCATCGTGATGATGGAATCGATCGTTCAACGCAGCAGCGCTGAGATGGCCTTGAACTGCTCGTGTTTGGAATCGCGCAGCCATTCGAATATGACGGACTCCGCGTTGGTTACGTTGACGCCCGCATGCCCCAGGCGATGAATGCTGTTCTCGTAGTTTTCCAGGCGCCGCGAGCAGATCGCGTCTTCGACCACGAACACATTGAATCCGGCGGCCTGCAGATCGAGTGCGCTCTGCAGGATACAGATATGAGCCTCCATGCCGACCATGATGATCTGCGACCGTTGGGGTTCCTTGCCGATTGTCTCGAATTCCGGGGAATCGGCGCAGGAGAAACAGGTCTTTTCAATGCGGCGTGCCTTGGCCGCCACCGCTGCAACCGGTGCAAGGGTGGGTCCCAATCCACGTGGATATTGTTCGGTCAGGGTGATCGGCACATCGAACGCGGTGGCAGCCTGGGCCAACAGGGCCGTGTTCTTGATTACCCGGTTAATCACTTTCTCGGGCATCGTGGCGCTGAGCTTTTCCTGGATGTCGACGACGACAAACTGGCTGGATGAAGAATTGCAGAGAAACCGATCGTTGCGCTTATTCATTGGGTATTCGAGAGCCTTGCCGATTGATTGAGTGACGATGCGACGGGATCCGGTCAGTGCACCAGCCACTTGTTGATCTGTTCGAGGTTCGCCGGCGAGAGCGTACCCGCTGCCTGTTTTAAGCGCAACGTGTCGAGGATGTATTCATATCGCGACTTCGCGTAGTCGCGCTTGGCGCCATACAGTTCACGCTCCTGCGTGACGACGTCGACCGCCGTGCGGGTGCCGACCGCATAGCCGGCCTCGGTTGCTTCCAGTGCCGTCTGGGTGGATTTCAACGCCTGCTTCAGGGCTTCCACGCGGCTGATACCGGAAATGACGCCGGCGTAGGCGTCGCGGG
>CAYVOU010000013.1:254-11320 GCA_964453295.1 uncultured Gammaproteobacteria bacterium | reverse complement strand
CGGACAGGCGGACGAGGGCCGCGAGTACTCAAACACATGGGTTTCACGCGTAGCCAAGATTGGACATGGCGCGCAGCCTTTTCTACTTCGACGGAACCGGGGCACCCAGTAAATGCCCGTCGATTACCTGTCCGTAGTAGCTGTCCTTGGAGTGATACCGCTTGCGGGTCTGTTCGACGTTGCCGGTAAAGCGGGGATCCTGCGGGCGCGGGTGGCTGACGACGAATGCCGCCACGTCCCATGCGTCCTGGAGGTTGAGCACCACGCCCCTGCCGTAGGGCATGTTCGCCTTGATGAACGCCGCGGCAGTACTGATCCGGCCCATGCCCGCGCCCCAGTTGAATGATTGCGCCCCCCACAGCGGTGGAAATACCTGCTGGCCGCGCGCCACGCGGCCCTGCCCATCGCCGCCATGGCACATGGCGCAGTTGGTGGCGTAGACCCGACCACCGCGTACGGGATCGGGCGCATGAGGTGTCTTGGCGAGCTTGTGATAGCCGGCGCCCGCGGGCTTGATGCCGACTGGCAGACCGGTGGCCAACCAGTGGAAATAGGTCACCAGTGCTTTGATCTCCGCACTATCCGCCGCCGGCGGCTTGCCGTTCATGCTGAAGCGGAAACACCCCTGGATCCGTTCTTCGATGGTGTTCACTTTCCTGTTCTTGCTGCGGTACTTCGGATAGAGCACATAAGCCGCCCACATGGGCGCGGATCCGGCCTCTCGGCCCGCAGCGACATGACAGTTGACGCAGTTGAGGGCATTGCCGACAAAGCGCCCGGCGAGCTCGTGCGTATGCTTCATCAATTGCAGACCCTGCCAGATGGTGTCGCCGTCGGGACCTGACGGGATTGCGCTCTGCGGCGGTGGAGAGAACGCCCCGGGCGACTCGGCGGCAGGATGATAAGCACCGTCGAAAACGGGCCTCTGCTCGACGGGACGTTCGCCCTGTTTCAGATAGCCGATATAGCCGGCAATTGCCTTGATGTCCGAACGGGACAGTCCGCTCGCGATTTTGCGCATGGTCCTGCCAGGCAACGTCTTGACGTCAGTGACCTGCAGGCGGCGGAGAGCAGCCACAAGATAGCCGGCCGGCTGTCCGGCGAGTGCCGGGATATCGGGTGAAACACCGCCGAGATCGGATGCGTGGCACCGCATGCAGGCGGGAACGCCATGACGCCAGTCGCCCACCGTGACCAGCTCACGTCCACGGGCCAGCGCTGCCGCTGACGGCGTGCCGGGACCGGGCGAAGCAAAGGACACCCGCAGGGCGCTGAAGTAGCCCGTCAATTCATGAATATCGTCGGTAGTAAGACTCGCGGCGACGGGACTCATCAGGGCGTTTTTGCGCAGGCCGGCACGAAAGGCGTCAAGCTGGCGTGTGAGATAGGCTGCCGGTTGCCCGGCAAGCCGCGGATATATGCCCTTGCCGCCCCGCCCCTGCGCACCGTGACAGGCGGCGCAAATCGCCACCTTGGCGGGTCGCGGGGCGGAATGTGCAGGCAGGGGCATCAGCAGAATTGCCGCCACGGCCAGGGACAGAATGCGCCACATGCCGAGTCGCATCAGCGGCCTGCTGGCTCGAAGGCGTAGCGCCGATAGATCGCCTGCGCCTCCGGGCTCACCAGGAAGGCCATGAAGGCTTGGCCGGCAGCGGTGTGCGGGGCGTCCTTCAACAGCGCCGCGGTGTAGGTGACCCGGGCGTTCTGGTCGGCGGGGATCTCGACCAGCGAAATCGGGTGATGCAGCACACTCTGCTGGAAATACGCTTCCGTATACCAAACGGGCCCGACATCGGACTGCCTGCGCAAAATGCGCAACGGCGTCTGCCGGTGGTGGATCTGCGTCAGGTGCGTGGTGCCGTCCTCAACCTTGGTTCGCATGATTTGCCGCTCCAGGTCGTCACCACCAGCCTTGCGATACGTCGCTTCGATGGCGCGGGCGATACCCTCCCATTTCGGGTTGGGCATGCTCACCCGCACGCCGGCCCGACCGAGATCCTTCAGTCCCTGAATGTGCTCGGGATTGCCCCGGTAGACCATGAGCGCCAGGCGGTTGCTGGCATAGTCTTCCGTGTTCGCAAACCAATGATGTTGGGCCTGCAGCGACCCGATGCGCTTGGCGCCCGCGGTGTATACATCCGGTTTCAGCTCGATGCGCAGGTTGCCCATCACCAGCGCTCCCTGTTCGATCTGTTGCGCCAGGATGCCGGGCGGCAGGGTTTCGACGTAGATGCGCTGAATTTCGGGATGTGCCTTGCGAAAAGCGCTTACCAGATCATTCACGACCATGAACTGGTTACCCGCGAAAAAGACCACCAGCTGCGGCTTGACTGCATCACCGTACAGATCTGAAACGACATCGATCTCCGGGATCATGAAGTGCTTGCCGTCCTGCGGCAGCGGACGCCACGGCGGCAGATAGTCGTTCGCGGGTGCTGCGAATGCAGCCGCCAGCAGTCCCAAGGCACAGATGTAAGGCAAAGCTTTTTTGATAGACACGAAAGCGTGCTCCTTTTGTCCGATCCGTTACATCGGAAGCAGTGCGTAGCCTTCGTGCTGCAGTATGATCAGCGTGGACAGCGCGGACAGCGCCACTTTGATGTCCGGGTTCACCCAACTGTATTCATACTTGTAGCCGGCCACCGCCTGGCCACAGACGACAAGCGTCACGCCGGCGGACTTGAGCTCGCTGATAAGCTTCAGGTTGGGATTGTCCACCCCGAATTTCTGCTTGTAGTGGGCGTTGTCCAGCACGGCCGGCACTGCCTTGCCGTGTATGACGACGACGAACTTGAGGTGCTTGAGCGGCACGTCCGCGGATGCGAAGAGGTTCAACATCCGGGCGACATGGTCAAGCCCGCCGTTAACTTTCTTCGGATCGGCGTCGCCCTTGGTAAGGCTGAAGACCGCCTTGTAGGTGACATTGCGCTTGGGCTGGAAAACGGCATCCGGCAGCGGATGCACGGCCCCCTCGCCCTTGATGACCGGGTTCTGCCAGAAACCGGTATCGGCCGCGGTAGCGGACCGAAACAGCAGAAACAGAACGGCGAAGAAGGTCAAAAACAGGCTGGATTGACGACGCATAGTGGTGGTCCCCTATCGAATGTTTGGTATGGAAAGGAACGACACCCGGGGTCGTCGTCGACAGGGTGCCGGCTAGTTTCAGCGACAAAAATACCTTGCTTGCCCCACATGCATCCAATGCATAATTATTATTATTTCATAACATCCATGCATGGCGCTTTCATCGACTGAAACCCTTAAACCGAGGCCATTCGCATCACCGGCCTACAGTCGATTTGCCTGTTCGCGCAAAAGGCACACGCCGGGCAGGCCGGTCGCATCCGAACTACCACCCTGCCGTTTCGTACGGGCGGTTTTCGTTGGGCAAATGCGGGGTTTTCCTTCTCATCAATGCCGACGAATGCACAAATCGCGGCGCCGCGCTGCGACCGATCCGGAGTACGAATAATTTCAGCTTCCGTGGATGGTGCGGAAACACGGCAACTTATATGCGGGCCTGATGGCCGCCCCTCCGGATTCAAGCATTGGCGACAGGATTGCCGCCTGGAGATCCAGCTCCGGCGTCATGAGCGGCTGCCGGCAGTCTTGAGCTGCCGGTAGAGATCGAGATATTGCCGGCTGCCCGCCTGCCAGCTGAAATCAAGGCACATACCGTTGGCCTGCAACTGTCTCCATTGCCTGCGATCGCGCCAACAGGCCGCCGCGCGCTGAATTGCCGACCAGAATGCCTCCGGCGTGGCATCATCGAAAAGAAACCCGTTGCCGCTTCCGTCGGCCAAAGTGACCGGCGTGCAGTCAACGACCGTGTCAGCGATGCCTCCAGTCTGGCGCGCCACCGGTGGCGCGCCGTAGCGCAGGCTGTAGAGCTGGTTCAGTCCGCAGGGTTCGTAGCGCGACGGCATGAGGAAGGCATCGGCACCCGCCTCGATCTGGTGGGCCAATGCCTCGTCGTAGCCGATGGTAACCGCGCAGGCATCACTGTGCGTGCGCGCGAGTTCCATGAATCGCCGCTCGAGCATCCTGTCGCCCGAGCCCAGCAGCACGATCTGCGCCGGCAGGTTCATGACATCCGCGGCGACAGGCAACAACAGATCCAAGCCCTTTTGGTCCGTCAACCGGCTGATCGCCCCGAACAGCGGCAGGGCGTCAGTCACCGGTAGTCCGAGCTGCCGCTGCAGGGCCCTCTTGTTGGCGGATTTCGCCTCGAGGCTGTCACGGTCGTAAGGCTGGACCAGGTGCGGATCGGCGCTCGGGTCCCAGATGCGGACGTCGAAACCGTTGAGGATCCCGCTCAGATCGTCGGCGCGGTATCGCAACAGGCCGTCCAGCCCGAAGCCCAGGGCCTCGCTCTGGATCTCCTTGGCGTGGGTGGGACTGACGGTGTTGAGCCGATCCGCGTAGCGGATCCCGGCCTTCATGAAACAGACGTTGCCGTAGAACTCGATGCCATCCATGTTGAAGGATTCGGCCGGCAGTGCCAGTGAGCCTAATACGTCCGGTGGAAAAACGCCCTGGTAGGCGATGTTGTGGATGGTGAACAGGCTGCGGGCCCGTCCGGCCCCGCCGGCGAAATGCAGATAGGCCGGCGCCAAGCCGGTATGCCAGTCGTTGCAATGCAGGATGTCCGGTCGCCATTGCAGCCCGGGAACGCCCTCTGCGATCCGCGCGGCGATCCACGACAACAATCCGAAGCGCAGGTGGTTGTCCGGCCAGTCGGCGCCGGACGCGTCACGATATGGGTCGCCTTTGCGCTCGAACAGGTCCGGACAGTCCAGGGCCAGCAACGGGACGCCTTCGGCCGTGTGCCCCGCCAGCAGAGCGCTCGGCGGAAAGGCGCCGGCTGCGACGGCGATCTCCACCACCGTCCGTGCGCCCTGAAGCGCAGCCTTGACCTCCGGATAAGCCGGCGCCAGCACCCGCACGTCGACACCGGCCGCTCGCAGGGCCGCCGGCAGCGCCGCCGCCACTTCCGCCAGGCCACCGGTCTTGGTCCAGGGTGCAAGCTCCGCCGCGGCGAAGAGCACGCGGAGGTCATTGTCATCGCTGGGAACCGGCCGCTTCGCTCCGTGCGGCGGCGTTACAACCACGTCATCATGCCCATCTCGTAGCGGTGGGTCAGCAGCTCATGATACGGATAGGCACAGATCCGGTATTCGGCCTTGCCGCAAAGCGTCAGCTTGAGATCCAGCACGTAGAGATCTTCCGCCCGTCCGTCGATTTTGCCCTCGTGGCGGAACCTGTAGAACTTCGACTCGTGCGGCAGGTTGCTTTCGCTATGCCTTCCGAAAAACAGCGCCACCACGATGTCTTCGGGCACCAGTCCGTCGAGGTGGACCGCGACCTCGAAGCGGACGCTGTCACCGTAGGACAGGCGCCGGAGCGGCGTATCGATGCGGCGCAAGGTAACCCGCTGCCAGGCGGCCCGGACCTTGGCCTTCCATGCGGCGACATGGCGGGCGCCTTCGAAATCCGCCGCGGTGTAGCGCGACCATTGCTCAGCGGCCGGACGGTAAAAACCCTTAAGGTATTCGCTGGCCATGCGCACCGCATTGAAACGCGGCAGAATGGAAATCATCGCCTGCTTGGCCATCGCGACCCAGCCCGCGGAATATCCGGCCGGGCCGAGGTTGTAGAACAGGGGCTGCACGCTGTCCTGCAGGATCTCGTAGAGCGCGCGCGCCTCCTCCTGCGCACGCCGCCCTTCGTCCAGGGTCTCCGAGGCCGGCTTAATCGCCCAGCCGTTGCAGCCGTCATAAGCTTCGCCCCACCAGCCGTCGAGCACCGACAGGTTGATGACGCCGTTCATCCCCGCCTTCATGCCCGAGGTGCCGCAGGCCTCCAGTGGATACACCGGATTGTTGAGCCAGACGTCGACGCCGGACGTCAGGCGGCGGGCAAGGTGGAGATCGTAGCCTTCCACCAACAGGATGTGGCCTTCGAAGGCAGGCATGTTGGCGATTTCAACTACGCGGCGTAGAAACGCCTGCCCGGGCTGATCGGCGGGGTGCGCCTTGCCTGCAAAGATGATCAGCACCGGCTGCTGTGGATTGGAGACGATCCGGTGGAGACGATCGAGATCCTCGAACAGCAGGGTTGCGCGCTTATAGGTGGCGAAGCGCCGCGCGAAGCCAATCGTCAGCACGTTGGGGTTGATTGGATCGGCAAACTTGAACATGCGGTCGAGGTGCGCCTCGGAACCCTGGTTGCGCGTGTGTTGCCTCGCGATCCGATACCGCAGCAGGTGCAGCAGTTGCGCTTTCCGCGACTGGTGCACGCTCCAGAAAAGATGGTCCGGGATCGCGCGGATCCGCCGCTGGTACTCCTCTTCGCCGAGCCGGCTCATCCAACCCGGGCCGAGGTGCCTATTGAAAAGCTCATGCCATTCTTCGGAGAGAAAGGTCGGAATGTGCACGCCGTTGGTTACGTACTGGACGGGATTCTCGGCCGGTTCGATCTGTGGCCACATCCAGCGGCAGATCTGCGCCGATACCGTGCCATGGATCCGGCTGACACCGTTCTGCAGGCGGGAACCGCGTATCGCCAGGGCAGTCATGTTGAAATCGTGGGTATTGGGATCCCATCCCAGTGCAAGCAGGTCCTCGCCGCGAACCTTGACGTCCCGGCACCAGCTTTCGAAATAGCCAAGGATCATTTCCTCGCTGAAATGATCGTGGCCCGCCGGCACGGCCGTATGGGTGGTGAACACCATGTTGGAAGCCGAGGCCTCCAGGGCGGCGGTGAATTCCAGTCCCTGCAAAACGAGCTGGCGGATGCGCTCCAGCACCAGGAAAGCCGCATGTCCCTCGTTGATATGCCACACCGTGGGATGCAGGCGCATCGCGTCCAGAGCGCGCTTGCCGCCGACGCCCAGAATGATCTCCTGCTCTATCCGTGTAGTGCGATCGCCACCGTACAAGCGGTGGGCAATGTCACGGTCGTGCGGGCTGTTCTCCTCGACGTCGGTATCAAGCAGCACGAGTTCGACGCGGCCGATGCGGGTCTTCCAGACTTTGACGACCACGTTACGCCCCATCAGCGGGACGCTCACCTGCAGGTCGCGCCCGTCTCCGACCTGAACGGGCGTGACCGGCAGATCATCGAAATCGGAGTCGGAATAGATTGCGTGCTGGCGACCTTCGACATCGATGGTCTGGGCAAAGTAGCCCTGCCGGTACAACAGGCCGACGCCGACAAAGGGCAGCATCAAATCGCTGGCAGCCTTGCAATGATCGCCGGCCAGGATGCCCAGTCCTCCGGAATAAATCGGCAGGCTTTCGTCGAAACCGAATTCGGGAGAGAAATAGGCGATGAAATCGCCCGCGCCCATCGGTTCGTCGTCCTCGGCACGTGGCGATTCGCTGCAGTAGGAATCGAAGGCCGAGAGCACCCGGTTGAAATTGCTTAAAAACTCGGCATCCTCCGCGGCCTCGCTCAGGCGATACTGGCTAACGCGCTTGAGGAATGCCTTGGGGCTGTGACCGGCATTGGTCCACAACTCGGAGTCCAGGCCCGCGAACAGGCGACGCGTGGGCCTGTCCCAGCTGTACCAGAGGTTGTTGGCCAGTTCATTCAGCCGCATCAGCCTGTCCGGCAGATGCGGATTGATTTCCATCTGATAGACCGTAACGCGCATCGTTTTCCCCGGGGCGATGGCCAAGCTGGCCTGGCGGTCCTATTCTGCGTTATTTCCGTGGGTTCGGCACCGGGATTTCAACGACGGCCCGGCGCGGTCGGTATGTCGCCGCAGTCACCCGCCCCGGCGCATGGTGCCGCCACCTTCCGGCGTGCCGCCACCACGGCTCAGCGGGCTCGACAGTACGGCCGGGGGTTCCACCTTGATGCGACGGTAGAGATTGGCAAGATTGCGCCGGAACAGCGATTCGAAGCTGGTGACGGCACGGGCGGGATTGTGAACCCCCAGCCACCAGAACCAGTCCGAACTCTCGCACACCGCGAGCTGCGCCTCGGCGGCACGCATTTCCTCGTCGTTCAGACGGCCGCCGGCGATCACCATGTCATAAGTCTGCTTGGCGGCACAGAGCAGATCCCATGCCTTGTTTTTGGCTGACTCGCCGATCCAGGTCGAGAAGGAGCCATACACCCAACTGCCCGCCTCCAGTCCGGCCAAGGTCTCCGCAGCGTGGGGTTGACGGTCGAGATAGTCGGAAAAGGTGGTGGTCCGCAGTTCTGGATCGGCCTCTAACAGTCGATAGAGGTCCTCGAGAAAGTAATAACCATTATACGGGTAATACTCCCAGGCATTTTCGCCGTCGAGTATCACGGTCACTACCGCACTATGGCCGTCCTTCACCCCTTGGCGGATGGCGCGCAGCCGATTGACGAAATCGGCCGCGGCATCCCGCCCGTGCCATCGCCGATATTCGAATCCGATCAGATCCGACAGGCGCTCGTCGCGGAAAAACAAGGTCAGTTCCGGACATTCCGCAAGCTTGTAGGGGCAATAGAGGAAATTCTGCCTCCCAGGCAGTTCGGATGTTTCCCGACGCAGGCTGTTGACGAGCACGCTTTCGCCGGTGGCGCTCCATCGGATGCCGGCAACGGCGAGCATCTTCACGAAACTGTCGGACACGCCGCCTTCGGCCGGCCACACGCCAGCCGGCGCTGCACCGAAACAGGCGGCGTGACTGGCGAGCGCGGCGGCGACCTGGGCGCCTACCCGCGCCCGCCCTCCGGGGTAGCACGCCGCCTGCGGCAGCACCGCTTTGGGTTCGGCATCGCGGGCGCTGGCAAAATCAAGCAGCAGCGGTGCCAGCGGATGGGTCTGCGGCGTCGTCGAAAGCTCGATCTGGCCACGTTCTGCCAGCGCCCTGTATCGGGGCACGATGCCGGCGATGATCTGACCCATCAGCGCGATCAGGCGCTGCCGATCGTCATGGGAAAATCCTTCTCCCTTGGACATCAGTTCCGCAATCAACGGGTACTGACGCCGGACGGTCTCGCCCGTCCAGGCCAGGTGGTACCAGGTCACCAGGTCGGCAAGGTAGCTCGACGAGAAATACCTCTCCGCCATCTCCGGCTCGCCTTCCACCACTCGAAACAGCTCGTACAGTCGCTGATAACGCGGAAACGGTGAAATCATGTTCAGGTGATTGCTGCGGAAGCAGCTGTCCAGCAGCAGCCGGCGCTCGGCCGTGCTCACGGTGTCCATGTCGGGTTTCGCCAGCAAAGACAACAGCGGGTCGCGCCAGTGGCCTGCCGCGAACTGGGCCGCGTAATCGTCGATCTGGTCCAGCAGTACGGGCACGAAGTTGACCGTGGCGCGGATTTGCGGGTGACGCTCCAGATGCGCCGCCATGTCCGCGTAGTCCTTTATCGCGTGCAGGTATACCCATGGGAGCACGAAGCCGCCGTCCGCGTGATCGCGGTAGTCGGGCTGGTGCATGTGCCAGAGCAGGATGAGTTCGAGCTTGCCGCCGGCCACGCCGTCACCGCACGTAATAGATCCGCTGGCCCAGCATCTCGGGCGTGATCAGCGTGATTCCCCTGTCGGTGATGTCGAAGCGCCGCCGATCCTCCGCGACGTCGACACCGACCACCATACCGTCCGGGATCTCGCAACGGCGGTCCACCACCACTCGCTTGAGGACTGCACCGTGCCCCACCCTGACGCCGGGCAGGATGACCGAATCCTCGATCAGGCTGTGCGAGTCCACCCAGACATTTGAGAACAGCAATGATCGGCGCAGCGTGGCGCCGCTGACGATGCAGCCGCCGGAGACCAGCGAATCCACGGCCATGCCTCGCCTGGTATCGTCGTCGAAGACGAATTTCGCCGGCGGCAGTTGCTCCTGGTGGGTCCAGATCGGCCAGTTGCGATCATACAGGTCCAGTTCGGGCACGATTTTGGTGAGATCGATGTTGGCTTCCCAGTAGGCGTCTACGGTACCGATATCCCGCCAGTATGGCTCACCACCGGATGTCGTGCCGACGCAGCTGTCGGCGAAACGATGCGCCAGCACCCGGTAGCGGCCGATCGTGGCCGGAATGATGTCCTTGCCGAAATCGTGCGATGAATCGGGATCGTCGGCGTCCCGGATCACCTGATCGTATAGGAATTCGGAGTTGAATACGTACACGCCCATGCTTGCCAGGGCAAAGTCCGGACGTTCCAGGCAAACCGGTACATCCTCGGGCCGCTGGGGCTTCTCGACGAAGCGCGTCACTTGCCGGGCGGCGTCCGTTTCCAAAATGCCGAATCCGCCCGCCTGGCTCACCGGCACCTCGACGCAGGCGACAGTCATGTCGGCTCCGGATGCCGCGTGAGATGCCAGCATGCGACCGTAATCCATCTTGTAGACATGATCGCCGGAAAGCACGAGGACGTGCTGCGGTCGATGCCGATGCAGCACCGGCAGATTCTGGAACACGGCATCGGCGGTTCCCGTGTACCAGCTTTCCGCAATCTGCTGTTGCGCGGGCAGCAGTTCGATGAATTCGTCGAAACGGCCGTTGAGAAAGCTCCAGCCCAGCTGGATATGACGGATCAGGCTGTGCGCCTTGTATTGGGTGGCAACGCCCACCCTGCGAACGCCGGAATTGACGCAGTTGGAAAGGGTGAAGTCAATGACCCGGAATTTGCCGCCGAAGGGAACCGCCGGTTTGGCGCGCCAGTCGGTCAGCTGATGTAGCCGGCTGCCGCGACCGCCCGCCAGCACCAGCGCGAAAGCGTTGCGGGTAAGCTGCGCCGCGAACCGTGCCGCCTCTGCCGCATCCCTGACGTTATCGTTTACCAGATTTTTCGCCGACAGTCCTTCTTCAACAAGTGTCATTATGCTCCCGCCAGAAACCGCAGCTCTTAAGCATTCGCCGGGCCGCCGTAACGCCAATCAGCGCGACAGTATCAATGCATCGAAACGTCCTTTAGTAAATCAACTTCCTGTTCGGCCTGCAGCCAATCCTCCAGCTCATTTCCGGGCGAAAACCCCCTGCGCTCAGCAATATAGTAGGCCGCTTCCGCAATCAGCTGCTGTCGGTCCACTGGTGTGGTGTCGGCCGCGGTCACTTTTAACGTTGCCCGGCTG
>CAYVOU010000013.1:0-244 GCA_964453295.1 uncultured Gammaproteobacteria bacterium | reverse complement strand
GTAGTGGTGCTTGAGTTCTGCTACGAGTCCCGGCAGGTCGATTCCGTCGTCGAGTTGCGGGTACGAGTCACCATCGGTTTTGTCCTCCAACTATCGTTGTGGTCGGTTCTGGTGTCCAACCTGGCGCAGCGGCGATACCGTCACGTGTCTTTGGCACCTTGCGTTCCCGCCTGCCGCAGCTCGGGAATGTAAGGACTTGAGGCAGCACACCCGCGCCCACCGCCCCAACAAAAAGTCTAGGCGT
>CAYVOU010000012.1:0-11559 GCA_964453295.1 uncultured Gammaproteobacteria bacterium | reverse complement strand
GAACCCAGTCGACTGCCGCCGGGAAATCTGCCGCTACCGCCGTCGGGCGGATCTGCACCTGCCGTTCGTCCTCCGCCCGGTACTTGCCGGTTCGTACCAGGACCCCGGCGATGCCCAGGGCCTGGGCGGCGCCGATGTCGTCGCGCAGATCGTCGCCAATCATCACGGCGTCGGCTGCCTGGCTGCCCGTATCCCGTAAGGCCGTGTCGAAAAAGGAAGCAGACGGTTTGCCGACCACTTCCGCTTCGACTCCGGCCGCGTACTCCAGCGCGGCAACGAAGGCCCCCATGTCCAGCGACAGGCCGTCGCCTTCCCTGAAGTAGCGGTTTTTTGCCATGGCCAGCAGCGGCAGGCCGCGCATCAGGAAGCGGAACGCCGTATTCAGGCGGGGATAGCTGAAGCCTTCGCCGGCGTCGCCCAGCACCACCGCCGTCGGGTCGACGTCGTCGGAGGGGCCCATTTCTTCGGCGATCGCCGGATGCACCAGGTAATGCGGGCGCAGGCCGCGCCGCTCGATCAATTTGCGCGTGGTGACGGGTGCCGTCAGCAGGTGATCGGCTTCGATCCCGAAGCCCATGGCCGCCAGCCGCGCCAGCAGCGTACGACGCGGCGTGCGGCTGGTGTTGGTAAGAAATCGAACCGCCAGGTCGGTGGCCAGCAGTTTGCGCAGCGCCTCCGCCGCGCCCGGCACCGGCTCGTCGCCGACATAGAGCACACCGCCAAGGTCGATCAGCACGGCTTTCAGCATGATCGAATCTTTGCCCGAGGGCATGGTTTCAGGGCAGGCATGGCAGCGGCTGTATCGGTGCCGCTACCGTGGTGGCACCGATTCCGCATCACCGCGGCGGCCATCGGGCCGGCGGGATTAGTGGGCGTGGCCGCCCTCGCCGTGGACATGGCCGTGGTCGAGCTCGTCGGCGGTCGCCTCGCGCACATCGGTCACCTCGACGTCGAAGGTGAGCGGCTGGCCGGCAAGCGGATGATTGCCGTCGATGACCACCTGATCCGCCGCCACTTCGGCAACGGTGAAGGTGTGGACGCCCTGCGCGGTCCGGGTCTGGAAGCGCATGCCGGGCTGAATGTCGTCGACGCCTTCGAAGGCATTGCGCGGTACGGTCAATACCAGCGCCTCGTCGCGGGCGCCGTAGGCTTGTTCCGGCGCGATGGTGACGGTGAAGCGATCGCCCACGTTTTTGCCGTTCAGCGCCTGTTCAAGGCCGGGAATGATGTTGCCCTTGCCCTGGATGTAGGCAAGCGGCTCGTTGCCGACAGAACTGTCGAGCACGTCGCCACCTTCATCGGTCAGGGTGTAATGAATTTGCACAACAACGCCGACGGTAATTTCCATAAGGGCTCCTTGAGGTGGCGGGGATTGCAGCTAGACGCCGCGAGGGAAACGTTACGGAAGATCTTAAAACCTCAGCGATTGCATTGCTATCGCGGATCGCGATTCAGATCGGTGTTTCCGTCGCGCCGTGGTGTCCCCACATGTGCGCGCACTTAAAAAATTTGCAGTTATAACAGTTGCTTACTTACCGATGGCGCGTGACACTCGAGGTAATTCAGCGCCAGAGATCGCAAACAACGCTGCGGCGGCACATCACTGGCCTGACCAAGTCCGGCAGGGATCCGCCGCGGCAGTCCCAGCGCAGCCCCCCAATCGTGACGGCGGGCGTCAGGACCAGCGTGCGGCCGTCTAGATCGGCATAACGCGCCGCATGGAAGTGGATCGTGACTCTGCCCTTGGGGGCGATGGCAATCCGCCTGGCGGCGGTGGATGGCGAGCCGACACGTTCGTTCCATCCGGCCTCGGCGGCATTCGCGGGAAAGCGCTGGTGCGCCGCCCAGTACGCTTCAATAGCGGTCTGGGCCGCGATCGATTGTCCGATGCCTTCAATCACCGCGACTCTTTCGCCATACGCCACGCCGCTGTGGCGCCCGTGCAGGACGATGAAGGGTGACAGGGCGGAAAAGCACAAGGTCGCGCAGCCGAATGTATGCATCCATGTCCGCCCATGCAGCCAGGCGCGCCAGTTGTAATCGACAATCGCCATCACCAGTGCGCCGAGGTAGGCCAGGCTCAGCAGCAGGATCGTCCCCAGGTAGATGACAGTGAGGGTCATCAGAGGCACCCGGCAGGGATCGTCAGGGATGGTGTAGTGGATGAGGGTGTCGGACAACCGCGCGCCGCCGATCACCAGACCGGTGAAGGCGGCGATGTGCAGGTAAGGTGAGCGAAGCAGGCGGGGCATGCGTAGTCCGATGGCGGGGCGATCAGGCCATCGCCATATTAGCAAAGCTCAAGGACGAACCGCGGGGCGGGCGTGTGCCGCGCGCGGGATGCCAAGTCGGGTCAGCGCGCGGAAGACGCGGAAGAAAGGTCGGGCTATTGCGCCGCCAGCGCGGACGCTGGTGCCGCGGATTCGGCGGACGGGGGCGTGGCCGGACAGCTCAAGTCCTGCTCGGTGAAGCAGCGGTTGCGGCCCTCGTTTTTGGCGATGTACAGCGCCTGGTCGGCACGATCCAGCACAGCCTCGGTTTCGTCGCCCTGATGGAATTCGGCGACACCGCAGGACAGCGTGACTGGCACCTGCACGTCCCGGTAGATGAATTTGCAGCTTTCGATATGGTGGCGCAGCTTGTCGGCAAGCTGGCAGGCGTCGGCGAGCTTGGTCCGGGGCAGCAACATGATGAATTCCTCGCCGCCGTAACGGGCCAGGAAGTCGGTCCGCCGGGTCTGCGATCGCAGTTGATCGGCGATGGTCTTGAGCACCCGGTCCCCGGCCTGGTGGCCGAACTGATCGTTGATGCTCTTGAAGTGGTCGATATCGAAGATGATGACCGCGAGCGGGTAGGATTCGCGCTGCCACATCGCCACTTCGTAGGCGAGACGCTCTTCCAGGCCCAGGCGGTTGGAAAGGCCGGTGAGAGGGTCGCTCAGCGCCCGCAGGCGTTCCTGCTGGATGTCATCGCGCAGCCGCAGCGTCTCGCCCGCCAGTGTCTGCAGCTGGCCTGAGAGCTTGGCCACGGCCGCTTCCGAGTCGCGGTGTCGCTGCCGCTCATTTTCGATGTAGCTGTTCACTTCGCTGCGGAAGCTTTCAAGGTGCGCGGTGACGGACGCCTTGAGCACTTCCAGGTCGGTGCATTCGTCCACGTCGATGTGCAGCTCGGTCATGCGATTATTGACCGACTTTTGCAGGCTTTCGCTTTCCTGCATGGAATCGTCGCGCGTATGGCTCAGGGTCAGCATTTCCTGGCGGACGTCCTGCAGGCCAGTCATGATTTGTTTGAGGAAATTGTTCAGTTCCAGCACTTCGCGGCGCGCCTGTGCCAGGGTGTCACGGACTAATTCCGCCAGCCGGGCGCCCGCACGGTTCAGTTCTTCGCGGCCGGCGCCCTCGCCCAGTAGGGTTTGGATCTCTGCCACCAGTCCTTGCGACTTAGCGGGGAAGCTCAGCTTTTCCAATAGGGTCAGCAGTGTTTCCCTGGCCAACTGCACGTTGTCGTCGGCGCCGGCCGCCGGATGCTCCGACGGCGCCGCAGTGACCACAGTCAGTGCCTGCGTGAGCTGCGCGGCTGCCTCGTCCAACAGTTTCAGCAGCTCAATCTGGGTGCCGGCGGCCCGGATCCGTTCACGCAGCGTTTCGTAATCCGGTTGGGCTTCCAGGGCGGCCCTGGCGCCGTCCAGCAATTTTTCCGCCGCTTCGCGCGTACTGCTGACGGCGCTTTCATTTCCGGCGCCCCCCTCCTGTGTTTCGACGCGGGTACAGATCAGTCGCAGACAGTCTTCGAGGATGGCGTTCAGCCGATTCGTGCTGGGATTCGACTTCAGTTGGTGCTTGATGGCGCCCCACGGCGCCTCGGTGTGGTCTTCCCACTGCAGCCGTTCCGCCAGCGTCTGCATGATTTTGTTGATGGTGACCACCAGGGGGTTCTCGGTGGATTTACGCGATTGCGTGTCGTGGCTGACGATCGTGGCGACGACGTCTTCAATCAGTTTCGGAAGGTTGTTGCGCTTTTCCGGTTGGCGGATGGTGTTGCTGAGCAGGGTCAGCTGCTGGTCCAGTTCGGGATTTTCGCCGTAGTGCGCGATGGCGAGTCGCAGCACGGCCTTGTGGAGCCTGGCCAGGTCGGAACTGAGCCGCTCCTTTTCCTGCAGATCGCCAAGTGGCCGTGTGCGGCCGTTGGTCTTATCTAAGAACGGATTCGCCATAATCCAGAATCTTTCATAACACGCAAACCCGGCTGCCAACGCCGAGCATCTCAAGTCGAGTGCATACCCAGTCGGCGGGGCCGACAGGGCATCCGTGTGAGGAAATCCGGAACAGGCCGAGCCGCCCCCCAATCGCGACCCGCGCCCGATAGGCGAAGGAAACCGGGCCGTGAGGCCCGGTGCAGCTATTGTTTCCCTGATTCCTCCCTGACTTTATCGACCAGGGCATCGACGATCTTTAACATTCTCTCGAAACTTCCCGCCAACCCCGCGGAAGTCTGGTACTTTCCTGCGACGATCATGGCGGGAACGCCTTCAATTCCATAGGCCTGGTCGCGCTTGATGGCTTCCTTGACCTCGTTCTCGACCGTGAACGAATTCCAAGTCTTCTTGAAGTCTGCCTTGCTGACCCCTACCTCGGAGAACATTTCGGCATAGGCGTCCTCGTTGAGGAAGCGCCGGTGATACTTGTGGATGGCGTCAAAGAAGGCAGGGTGGAACTTATCCAGCACTCCCAGCGCCTTGGCCGTGTAATAGGCCTTGGCGTGCGGGATCCAGCTTTGACGGAATATGCCGGGGGTGCGTTCGAAGTCGACGTCGGCGGGCTTGGTTTTCAGCCACTTGTTCAGGTAGGGCTCAAACGCATAGCAGTGCGGGCAGCCGTACCAGAAGATTTCCCGAACCTCGATCTTGTCGTCGCTGGCAGTGGGTTGCGGTGGCGTGACAAGTTTGTAATCAACACCTTCGACAATCTTGATCGGTGCGTTGTCAGTCGCTGCGGTGTCATCGGCAGCGTAGGCCGGGGCGATCGACAGCATGCAGAACGCAGCCAGGGACAAAAGCAAGCTTACAACTTTCTTCATGTGGCTTTTTTCCTTGAAAACCGGGGAAGTGATCAGTTACCGCGATCAGAGTCGGCCGTAGGAATGCAGGCCCGAAAGGAACATGTTGACGCCGAGGAACGCGAACATTGTTACGAACAGGCCAATCACCGCCCACCAAGCCATGACAGTGCCGCTCCAGCCTCGCGAAATGCGCAGGTGCAGCCAGGCGGCGTAATTCAGCCAGACGATAAGGGCCCAGGTTTCCTTGGGGTCCCATGACCAGTAGCCGCCCCACGCCTGCGCCGCCCAGAGCGCGCCCAGGATCGTGGCGATGGTGAAAAAGGCGAAACCCAGTGCAATCGCCTTGTACATCAGATCGTTCAGCGTGTCCGGCGAGGGCAGGCGGGTCGCCAGTATGCCGTTCGGGTTCACGCGGACGCGCCAGTCACGCAACAGGTATGCGGTGCCGACCATGGCGGAAAGCGAGAAACAGCCGTAGCCGATGAAGTTCGCGGGCACGTGGATCTTCATCCAATAGCTGTTCAGGGCAGGCACCAGCGGCTCAATCCCGCTGGCGTGCCGATCGAACGTGTACCACAGCAGGAAGCCGACCGCGGCGGAGATTACCAGCAGCACGAATCCCCCCAGGCTGCGGGTGCGGTAAGTGCGTTCGTAGTGCAGGTAGATGAGCGAGGTGATCAGGCAGAACAGGACGAAAACTTCGTAGAGATTGCTGACCGGGATGTGGCCGATGTCCGGGCTCATCAGATAACTTTCGTGCCAGCGCACCATGAGGCCGGTGAAACCGGCGGTGACCGCCGTCCAGGTAAGCCCGCTGCCGACTTCGCCCGCGAAGTCGGAGCGGCTGAACAAGTGGATGAAATAGGACACGGTGGCCATCACGAACAGCGCGCTCATCCACATCACCGCCGACTGGCTGGCGAGGAAATACTTCAGCCAGAAATCGTGCTGGGCGCGGCCCAGGTCGCCGTGGTACAGCGCGATTGCCGACAGGCTCAGTGCCGCGACCACCAGGATCAGCGTGCGTAGCGCGTGGAACCGCTGGGTCAGCCAGGTCGCGCCTGACGTGGCGCCAATCAGGATCGCGATCTCGTAGACATCCAGGACGTGGTAGTACCGGGTCAGGACGAACAGGCATCCGGCCCACAGGAGCAGCAGGAAGGCGGCTCCATACACGCGGTTGCCCGTGGAAACGGGTGCGTCCTCAGGAAGGGTCATGTAATCTTGTGCGACGGACATTGTAAATAGGCGCCTTTTTTAGTGGGAACGAGGCCTTCTTTAGGCCATACGACCGTGGCCGTGCGCATTGGTTGCACGCGTCATCGCCGATACGGCCCGGATCAGCCGAGTTTACCGCTGAACAGGCGACGCAGACGCTCGAATTCCTGGGCAAAATCCCGTTCGTGCCTCAGCCGCTGCCCTACCATCGTCACGATGGTTTGCGAGCCGTCGGCCGCCACGATTGCCCACAGCCGCTGGTGCGGTAGGTAGAACATCAGAAACACGCCGGAAATCAACAGCGCGAAACCCAAGTAAACGATATTCTTGCCCGGCGCACGGGTGATCTGCAAGCCCGACGATTGGATCTGCTGGAAATCGTGCAGGCGGAGATAGAACGGCGAGCCGTACACGTGCAGGGCTGTCGCTGCTGCGACCGCGTCCCCGAAAAACTGCGAGTCATCCTGGCCCACCCCCTTGGTGGTATCGATACCTTCCTCGTTAAGGCAGCGCAGGTAGAGGTCGCGCAGCGTGCTTTCCAGGAGTTTGAAGTACGCGTCTTTCGCGGCGGCACGGTGTTTTGCGGGCACCGCCTTGTCGACGAATTTGGATACCGCGTCGAATCCCCCTTCGTTGAACAGGCTGACAAGGCGCAGCGTGGCCTTCTCCAGGTCCGGCTGCAGCGCCCCCAGCCGCGATCGGTCGGGAGTGACCGTTTCGGCGATGACATCGGGCACGACCGCCCGCACCGCGTCCGGATCGCGCATCAGGTGCACGAAGCGCAGGAAACGATCCGGCCCATCCTGGTTGTCGACGGGAATGTGCAGGTAATGAAAGGCCTCCGCCGGTGACGAGCGCACGCCGCTTAGCAGGTAGTAGCGTTTGCCGATGAGGTTGGGCTGCATGTAATTGAAGTATTCCTTCGCGGTGCCGTCGGGCTGGCGCAGCTTGTAGGTGAAGCTGGGGCCGAAATTGCGGAATTTTTCGCCTGCGGCCGCGCCATCGCCGGCGGCGACGGGATTGACGTTGTAGGCCCGGAAATCGGTCAGTTCGATCGTCTGGCCGTTCAGGTCAGCCGGCGACAGGGTGTCGTTGACAGCGCCGTTGATTGCTTCCGGATCCTTTGGCGAGTCGCCGAACCGGTACAGTTGCATATGCAGCTTGGAGCCGCCGTCCCCGAAGCTGGACTGGAAGATCGTATAGCCCCTGAACGTCACCGGGTGATTGACGGCCACCGTCGCGTCCAGCGGCGCCTTCTGCCCCGGCGCGGAAATGACCACGTCGCTGGCGAAGGACTTGGGCTGGCCCGTCGGGTAGTGCTCGATGTGGAACCGTTTCAGCGCGATGCTGAACGGCAGCGGCTGTACCAGGAAGCCGTCGGAGAGATTGATGAAGGCGGCATTGGCGTGGCCGCCTTCCGGGATACTGACATCGGCCCGGAAGGAGTGATTGCTGACCGGCATGAAGCTGTTGCGGGGTACGTCCTTGAGCGGGAGGTCCTGGGTTTCGATCCTGAGCTTGCCGAACAGCGTATCCATCTTCAGGGGCAGGTTGCCGTCAACGAGTCCGCCCACGCAGATAACCACGATGGCCAGATGCGTGAAAAGGTAACCGAGGCGGTTGGCGGCACCCTTCTGGCCGGCCAGTACGACTTCGCCATCGCGCGCCACCTGCTTGAAGCGGTAGCCGTTTTCACGGAACAGCTGGGCGGCACGGGCAATGACCTGTTCCGCGGGGACGGCGACCTGCCACTGTGCCTGCTGCGGCATGTGCCGGAGCCGATCCCGGCGCGTGTTCTCCTGGTAGTCGCGCATGCTTTTTAGCATGCGAGGTGTATTGAGCCAGATGCAGACGCTGGTGGAGACGACCAGGAACGTCAATACGGCCAGAAACCAGGCGCAGGTGTAGACATCGTAAAGGCCGAGGGTGCGGTAAATCTGGTGCCAGAACGGCCCGAACTTGATGAGGTAGTCCTGGTTTGGCTGGTTCTGCTTAAGGATCGTGCCGGCCACCGACGCAATCGCCAGCCCGACCAGAAGGGTAATCGCAAGATTCATCGACCCGAGAACGTACAGCCAACGGCGCTGCTTGCGGGTACGGCTGGTGGACATACTGAAAGAGTCCCGCGTCAATCGGGGTGGAGCGCAAGCGCCCCGACCACAGTGTGTTAGGGAATCCCTGCAAAAGTCCGCTTAAGGAGCTTTACAGAGCCGATGCGCCCGATCGCATTGGGCGCCTCTCCGATGGGCCTGGTGTCAACGCTGCCCGGCGTTAGCATCCAATTCCAGGAGCTGTTAATGCAGGCCTTCGACGTAGGACGAGACCGCCTCGATCTCCTTGGAGCTGAGGCGGCTGGCAATGGTTCGCATGATGGCGTTCGGATCGTTCGTGCGTTCGCCGCTCTTGTAGGCGTTGAGCTGCTTGGCGACATATTCGGCATGCTGTCCGCCCAGGGCCGGATAGGCGGCCGGGGCATTGCCGTTGCCGCGCGGGCCGTGGCAGGCCATGCAGGCCGGCACGCCGGTTTCGCTGTTGCCGGCCCGGTAGATCTTGGCGCCGGCTTCGGCCAGATCCTTTTTCGTCGCGCCGATGGTCCGCTTTTGCGAGGCGAAATAATTCGCCAGATCCTGCATGTCCTTTTCACTGAGGGTGCTGGCCATGGGCATCATGGTCGGATTCTTGCGGGTGCCGGCCTTGAACGCTTTGAGCTGGGCTTCGATGTAGGCTGGGTGCTGACCGGCAAGCTTGGGCCAGAGCGGATTGATGCTGTTGCCGTCGGCGCCGTGGCAGGCCGCGCAGACGGCCGCTTTCTGTTGGCCGGTGTCGACGGCGCCGGCTGACGAAGACAATACAATCAGGCTGGCGGCCAACACGGGCGCCAAAGTACGAATGACACGATTCATGGCTGGTCCTTGGATCACAAAAGCAGCGAGAGGATACACCAAACATCGCCGTCGTTGCAGGGTCGTGGTGTTAAACGGTATTTGCGATCAAGGCAGTTCGGTAATACAGGCCGAATTCAGGCAAAGAAGGCCCCGGGTGCAATTTAAGGGGGAATGGATCACCCGGGGCCAAACAACCCGGTTGGGGAGACCGGGCACTTAACCCCGCTCTGGGAGGTTGAGCGGGCACGTTCGTGAGGAACGTACTGGCTGAGAGCCGGCGGCCAGAAAAAAGTTCCGGTTCGTACGGCGGGTTCAGGGGGCAATAAAGCTTGACAAAATAATTTATACACATTCCGCGCCGATTTGCCGGCCGGTGGTTGCCAAATCGTCGCTGAGGTCCCGGAAAGCGAGGATAAACGATGCAACATATTGATTACAAAAGATAACATAATGCCGGCTAAAATTTGACGGTTTTGTGACAAAACCCATACCTCCTTGATTGAGGGCTGTGTCCAAGCAGGTAATCCACAGAGTTATGCACAGATTGTGTGGATAATGCGGATATCATTTTTGATGATGCGTTGTTAGCTTATTTTCGTAAGCAAAGGCATTACCAAATACGGCTAACTCGACAAGGCCATGGGGAAATCGCAACACATGCCACCACTACCCGGCGGAGTGCCAGCAAGCATCTCGTGCATCCCGGCCGGGAATTCCGCCTCGGTGCCGGCAAGTCAGTGTTGGATCTGCAGATTGTCGGGATGGGTGATGTTAAGCCACAGTCGTCCGTGACTGTGATAGAGGTAACCGCGCGCCAGCACCCGTGCGCCTTTCAGGTTCTCGAATTTTGCCTGGGCGAAGCGGTGCCGGGCGTGGCGCCCAATCCGCAACATTACGCCGTTGACCAGCTGCAAGGTCCAGCCGCCATGGCGCTTTCCGGCGAATATCACCTTGCTACTGGTCAGGCGGAATCGACCCGCCAGCGTATCGCTGCCCGGGATTGCCATGGGGAGTCCGTGCGGGGACGACCACAGTCCGCGGCGTTGCCGACGGGCGGACCATTCCGCGGAGGCGTAGCAGGACTGGTGACGCAGGTCGGGTGGGATGGTCAGGCGCAGCCCCCAACCGTCACGCAGCATCGCCGCCTGCAGGTTGGTGCCGTCGGCAAGGAATGCGTGCGCGAGCAGGCGGCCGTGCCGATCGTGGCGCTGCCGGTCGAATTCGAGTTGCAGGATGGACCCCCGGGGAATACGGGATTTCAATGCCCGCCATGCCGCGTCACCGAGCGGTTCCGCCGGCGAATCCCGGTGCGCCCGCTCGGGGGCGTTGTACCCGATGAAGCGGAGGTGGCGGCCGTCCGCCAGTACGATTGTGTCGCCGTCGATCACCCACCTGACGGTGGCCCGCTCGTCGATGCTGTGTGGGTGACAGTCGTCGCCGGCAACGGTTATGGCCGGAAGCAGGCTGATTAAAGCAATCAATAGTACCGGCAAACGCCGGTGCGAAACGGTGGACCAAGTCCCGGTCATGGCAGTCTTCCTTGTCGAAAACAAAAAAGGCGCCGTAAGGCGCCTTTTTCTCGAGACCGCGTTGGCGGCCGATTACTTCATGCCGTACTTCCGGCGGAACTTGTCGACACGTCCCGCGGTGTCGAGCAGCTTCTGTTTGCCGGTGTAGAACGGATGGCAGGCCGAGCACACGTCGATATGCAGATCATGGCCTGCGGTCGACCGTGTCTTGAAACTGTTGCCGCAACTGCAGGTCACGGTGATTTCGCTGTAGGCGGGGTGAATCTCGGCTTTCATGGCACCAAATCCTTAACGTTGGCCGGGGTGACGCCCTCGATATCGGGCTCCTTACCGGCGAAGGGGCGCGATTTTAACGCCTGCGCTTCGCTTCAGGCAAGTGCCGCGACCAAGGCGGGGTGGGGCTCAGGCTTCGCCACCCTCGTCCGGTGCCAGGGTTTCGGATGCGGTGTCCTTGTCGGCGCGGGAGGCAAATGGCAGGACGGTCGCGCCGTCGCCGGCTTGCAGTTGCCGTGGATCCAGACGCCCGAGCCGATCCAGGGTTTCGAGCAGGCCGCCCTGGCCCAGCACCGAGTCCCACATCATTCTCGACATCTGTAAGCAGGACGCCATCGGGTTGGGGGCTTTTTCGCGCTGGCGATCGATTTGCCATTGCAGGCCGACCATGCGTCGCCTGGCCGAACTCGGTGCCTGATCAATCAGCTCGGCAATCACCTCGGCGCGTTCCGCCTCGAAGCGCTCCGGGTCCTCGCTGGCCAGTTTCGACCAGTGGGCAAAGTCGAATTCTTGGGTGGAGTCGGTGGTCACGAGTCAGGCTCCGTTGTTTGACCGGTTTTTCGAATATATCGAATGCAAGTGCCTATGTCACTTCG
>CAYVOU010000011.1:4004-11878 GCA_964453295.1 uncultured Gammaproteobacteria bacterium | reverse complement strand
CAATCCTTTCGGACTGGGGCAGACCGTGACCTCCGGCATCGTCAGCGCGCTGGCGCGCAGCGGCCTGGGCCTCGGCCAGTACGAGGACTACATCCAGACCGACGCTTCCATCAATCCCGGCAACTCCGGCGGCGCGCTGGTGAACCTGCGTGGCGAACTGGTGGGTATCAATACCGCCATTTTTTCGCGCAGCGGCGGCAATATCGGCATCGGATTCGCCATTCCGGCCAACAACGTCAAGCGCGTGACCGAGCAGCTGGTCCGCTACGGCAAGGTCAAGCACGGGTTCCTGGGCGGCATGTTCCAGGATCTCACCCCGGATCTGGCCCAGGCCTTCGGCGTGGCGCAGAACGAAGGTGCCGTGGCGGTCGCGGTGTCGCCGGGTTCGCCAGCGGAGAAGGCGGGCCTGCAGCCTGGGGACGTTATCGTGACTATCGACGGCAAGCGTGTGAACGGTGCGGAAGAGCTGCGCAATCAGATCGGCCTGATGCGCGCCGGCGACAAGGTGGCGCTGGAAGTGCTGCGCAGCGGCCGGCGCAGGCAGATCGACGTGACCATCGAGGCCCGCGCCGACAACCGCGGCGGGCCGCTGCAGAACCGGCGGCTGGCGGGCGCGACCTTCGGCGACATCCCGGAGGATTCACCGGCGTATGGTTCGGTCTCGGGCGTGCTGATAACGAATGTCGAGCATGGCAGCCGTGCCTGGACCAACGGCCTGCGGCCCGGAGACATCGTCTTTTCGGTAAACCGGGTGCCGGTGGACGGCATGGCGGCCTTCCTGCGCCTGGTCAAAGGCAACGATCGGCCGCTGGTACTGGGCGTTCGCCGCGGCAACTCGGCGGCGTTCCTGGTGGTCAAATAGGGTGTAAGGCGCCGGCGCGGCCGGATCCGGCCAGCTGAGGGCGCGTGGTGTCGCGGAGGTGCGTATGCGATGGCTGACCCTGCTGTTTGCCCTGCTGAGTGCCGGCTGCGCCAGCAATGTCCCGGTCAATATTCTCAACGAGCCGCTCGGCAATCCGCCGTTGCCGACGGTCGCCAATGACGCCAAGCCCTTCGTCGGTCACGCCGTGCGCTGGGGCGGCAGCATCATCAGCGTCGACAACAAGCCGAACGAGACAGTCCTGGAAGTGCTGGGGCAGGAACTGGACGCCTTCGGCCGGCCTATCGAATCGGATCGCACGCAAGGGCGGTTTCTCGCCGAGGTGCAGGGCTTTCTCGATCCACAGATCTACCGCAAGGATCGCGTCGTCACCGTCTATGGCAGCCTCGCGCCCAGCGTGGTCCGCAACATCGGCGAGAAGCCTTACACCTATCCCGTGGTCAAGGCCTCGGAGGTTTACCTGTGGGCGGAGTACGCGCCGTACCGCGATCCCTGGTACCGCGATCCGTTCTGCGATCCCTTCTTCGGACCGGGTCCTTACTACGATCCCTACTTGGGTGCGTATCCGCCGTATTGCCGCTGATGATGCCGGCCGGCATCGCGGCGACGAAGGCCGGCCGGGGAATTACTGGTAGCTGACGGCGTGGACGCCGCGGTAGCGCGTGGTGCGGATGCGGCTGGCGGACTTGCCGCTGCTTACCAGTTCGCGCAGCAGCGCGATGTTGACGTGGCCGATGTCCGGTTCGATGCCCGCCATGTACTTGAAGGGATGTTCCGGTTCGCCCAGGTGATTGACCACCAGGGCCGCACCCGGAAAGGCATGTCGCCGGGTGAAATAGTGCGGCGTGATGATGGTCCGGAGCCCGGCGCCGGTCGCCGCTTTGAGGCCGTTCACCGTATCCTCGAAGGCGACGCACTCCTCGGGCGGCAGCTTCATTTCGTCCAGCACGTATTGATAGACCGCCGGCGACGGCTTCTTCTCTTCGATGATGTTGCAGCTCGCGACGACCTCGAACATCGAACGCCAGTCACTGCCGAGATTGATGTCGAGCAGCGTCTGCACGTTGGAATACGCGGAGCTGGTCGCGATTGCCAGCCTGATCTTGTTGGCCTTGGCTTCACGCAGGATGCGCCGCACGCCGGTGCGCAAGGTGATCCGTCCGGCGACCAGCATGCGGGCGTAGTGTCCCGTCTTGACCCGGTGCACGTCGCGGGCAAAGTCCAGCAGCGTCGTGCGGTCGTGGTACAGCCCGACCCGCTCGGCGTATTTGGCGATGCGCTCGCGACCGCCGGAAATGACCAGCAGTTCCTCGTAGAGATCGGGTGTCCATTCCCAGTTCAGTCCGAAGTCGTAAAAGGCCGCGTTGAAGGCCAGCCTGTGAATTTCCTCTGTGTCGGCAAGCGTGCCGTCCATGTCGAAAATCAGCGCTTTGAGTTGGGGCATGTCAGAGGATGGTTGATTTGACCGTTGGCGGGTCTGATGGGGAGCAGGCTGCTTGAGATCACCTGAATTGCCGATGAACGGGCTTCATTCGGCGGCGGGCCTTACCGGCCGGCTGACAGGGCGCAGGATCCATTACGATTTCGAATGCATCTTTGAAGATAACTGAATATTTTAAACAATATAGATAATAAAAGGCTGTTTGTCTTTGAACTTTCTCACCATTTTTCAAGGTTTCTGGTCCTGGTGCGCAATCTCGGGCGCTGCTTGCGGCGGCGTGTCCAGTTCCACCCTTTCAATCTTGGCGAAACGCTCGGTGATCTTCTTGGCCGAGGTGTGTACCTTCTGCACGTCGTCGTTGGCCTGCGAAATATGCCGCGCCAGGTTTTCCATGCGATCCTGAAAGCGATCGAAATCCTTTGCCAGGTAGCCCAGGTGCTCCTGGATGATGTGCACCTGCTCGCGGGTGGCGGCGTCCTTCAGGACGGCTCGCGCAGTGTTGAGCACCGCCCACAAGGTCGTGGGCGAAACCAGCCAGACTCGCTGCGAATTGGCTTCCTCGACCACGTCGCCGTGGTGCGCCTGGATCTCGGCGAACACCGCTTCCGCCGGGATAAACATCATGGCGCCGTCGGAAGTGGTGCCGGGAATGATGTACTTATCGGCAATGTCGCGGATATGTTTACGGACGTCCTGCTTGAACTGCCGCTCCGCCAGCCGGCGCTCCGTCTCAGGCAGGGTCGAGTCGATGACGATCCGGTAGGACTCCAGCGGAAACTTGGCGTCGATGGGTACCATCCCCGTCGGCTCGGGCAGGAACAGCACGCAGTCGGCGATCTTGCCGTTGGGCAGGGTGTACTGCAGGGCGAAATTGGCTTCGGGGAGCAGGTTGCGAACCAGGGCGGCAAGCTGCACCTCGCCGAAGGCGCCGCGAGAACGCTTGTCGGAAAGCACTTCCTGCAGGCTGACGACATTGGTGGACAGTTCAGTGATGCGCCGCTGCGCTTCGTCGATGATCGCCAGCCGCTTCACCACGTCGGCAAAGGTGGCGGTGGTTTTCTCGAAGCCTTCGGCGAGTCGCTTTTCGACCTGGCCGGTGATTTCCTGCAGGCGCTTGTCGATGGTGATGGTGAGGGCTTCCAGCCGCCGGCCCTGTTCCTCGGCGTGCCGGGCCAGCGCTTCGGCCACCTGCTTTTGCACCGCAATCATGCCGCCGCTTAAGCCCTCCTGGAGCATCTTGCTGGTCTCAAGCTGGCGTTGCTCGAACTGGGTCCGGTGCTCGGCGAGGTGGCCGCGCAGTTCCTCGCGCAGGTCCGCCAGTGCCCGCACGGTCTGGGCGCGGCCGTCGGCGAGGTTTTCCGAGACCGTGTGGCGTAGTTGCTCGAAACGCTCGATGAGCTGGCTTCGCAGGTCGGTACTGGCCGCGGTGAGGCGGTCCTGGGTTTCCGCCAGCCGGCCACTGAGGGTTTCCATGCGACGACCGTGTTCGTCCAGGCGCGCGTCGAGCCTGAGCAGCAGTTCGCGATCCTGGCGTGCCATGCCCGGCCGGAACACCAGCCACAGCACCGCCAGCAGCAAAACCAGCATCAATGCGAGTAAAATAATTTCCGGCGGGTAGGGCAGGGGCGGCATGGATGCGGGCACGAGGTTCCTGAAAAACGCCTAAGTTACACGTGCCCCGCCGGTTTCGCCATCACCTCGGCTCGGTCCATGCAGACAACTCGGAGGGAGCAGCCGTGTCATCGCTTGTATCAGACGGTTTCAGGGAAATGATGCATGGCCCCGAGGAGCAGATTGACCTCGCCGCCGCCGCGCTTTGCATCGCCCGTTGCGAATACCCTGCGTTGGATATCAACGATTACCTGCGCCGGCTCGACGGGCACGCCGCGGTGGTGCGGGAACGCTGCGCGCGCAACGCTTCGCAGGAAAACCTGCTGCGCGCCATCAATGAATACCTGTTCGGCGAGCTGCGCTTCAGCGGCAACAACGACGAGTACTACGATCCCCGCAACAGCTTCCTGAACGACGTGCTGGACCGGCGCCTTGGTATCCCGATCACGCTGTCTCTGGTCTATCTCGAGATCGGCTGGCGGTTGCGCCTGCCGCTGGCCGGCGTCTCGTTTCCGGGCCATTTCCTGGTGAAGCTGGAGGTCGATGCCGGCGACATCGTGCTGGACCCCTATGCCCGCGGCGCGTCGCTGGACGAGAACGACCTGCAGGAGCGGCTGACCGACCTGAATCCCGGCGGCCGGCACCACGGCGCCGACATCACGCAGTTCCTGGATCGCGCCTCGAATCGCGAAATCCTTCACCGCCTGCTTCGCAACCTGAAGGCGATCTATCTGCGCGAAAAGCAGGACGAGAAAGCGCTTTCCATCATGGAACACATGCTCTGCGTGCGGCCCAACGACGTGCAGGAACTGCGTGACCGCGGCCTGGCCTTCGCGCGCATCGGGTGTTTCCGCGCCGCCTGCGACGACTTGGGACGCTACCTGATCGAATATCCCGACGCCTCGGATGCCGACGAAGTCCGCATCCGTTTGATCGAGTCCCGCCAGAGCGCGTCGCGGCTGCACTGACGCCGATGCCCCGCGACCCGACGCTCAAGGGCCGCGGCGCGGCGACGCGGCCGGACCCGCGCTTTCTCGCCGAGTCGCGTGAGGCCGTCGACGACGGCTGGGAGCCGGAGCGGGTAAATGGCGAAGGGTCGGGCAGCGGCGCGGACGATCCACCACCGTTGCGCACCATAGTCACCGAGGAGCATGCCCGCAGCATCATCGCCCACAACGATTCCCCGGACATCCCGTTTCGCGCCTCGATCAATCCCTACCGCGGATGCGAGCACGGCTGCGTCTATTGCTATGCCCGGCCCACGCACGCCTACCTGGACCTTTCCCCCGGCCTGGACTTCGAAAGCAGGCTGTTCGCCAAGACCAACGCCGCCGAGCTGCTGCGCCGGGAACTGCGCAAGCCGGGCTATCGCTGCGAATGGATATCGCTGGGCGCCAACACCGATCCCTACCAGCCTATCGAGCGCCGCCTGCGCATCACCCGTGGCGTCATTGAGGTGCTTGCCGAGTGCGAGCATCCCTTCGCCATCGTCACCAAGTCGGCGCTGGTCGAGCGCGACATCGATCTGCTGGCGCCGATGGCGGCGAAAAACCTCGTCGAGGTTTACATCAGCATTACCAGTCTCGACAACGAATTGGCGCGGCGGCTGGAACCGCGGGCGACGGCACCGCAGCGGCGGATAGATGCGTTGCGGACGCTGAGTGCCGCCGGCATACCCTGTGGCGTGATGTTTGCGCCGGTGATCCCCGCCCTCAACGATCGTCACATGGAGCAGGTACTGGATGCGGCGGCAGCGGCCGGTGCTCGCCATGCGGGCTATGTGATGCTGAGGCTGCCGCATGAGATCAAGGATCTGTTCAAGGATTGGCTGGAGAGGCACGCACCGCTGCGGGCCGCACACGTGATGAGCCTGGTTCGGCAGATCCGCGACGGTCGTGACAACGATCCGCAATTCGGCAGCCGCATGCGCGGCAGCGGCGAGTTCGCGGCGCTGATCGAGCGCCGTTTCCGACTTGCCTGCGAGCGCCTGGGCCTGAACAAGTCCCGCCACGAATTCGACACCGGCCGCTTCCGGCCGCCGCAGGCCGCGGGCGATCAATTCAGCCTGTTCTGATTCGCCGCCGCGTCGCTTCGGTCAGTTGAGCACCACCTGTTCCTGCAGCGCCGGCGTGGCAGGCGCGAACAGCGGCGACACATCCCAATCCGCCTTGCTGACGGCGTCGTCGACGAGGCGGGCAAAGCCGTGCAGCAGCTTTACGTCCAGGATGATCTCCACGCCGTTGCCGGTTTCCGGGTGCAGGCACAGGATCTGCCCGCCGCCGTCGATTTCCTTGAGCTGTATCCGTGCCAGTAGCACTGGCGTGTCGCCCAGCGGGCGCTGGTAATCGCCCTCGTCGAAGGGCTGGGAGAAATTGGACTGGCTCAATACCGTCTCGTGCTGGAAAGCGAGTATGGCTTGCCTGGATTGCGGGTCGCCGGCTGTTTTCGCGACCGGCGTCGATGCCAGCATGCGCCCCAGCACCGGCCACAACAGTTTGACGAAGCGCCGGGTCATCCAGAAGCGGAACTCATGGCGATCGGTGGTGCTGATGCGCAGCAGCAGGCGGTCTTCCAGCGGGACGAAGCGGCAGAGTATCTGGTTTAGCCGGGACATGGGTCGTATGGTATCGTGCCGGGCGATTGCTCGACACGAGAATAGTAGGTAACGCGATCCCCGACAATGCCACGCCGTCGTGCCCGCCCGGGGTGCGACAGAACCCGACGCTATGACTCCTCTGCAACGATATCAATCGGATCTGCGCCGCGACGGCTTCGTCGCCGACAAGGCCCAGAAGCGGGCCATCCGACATACGGACAAGCTATATCACGAGCTGCTGGCGCCGCGCCCGGAGCCGGACCAGGGCCTGGTGGCGCGGCTGCTCAAGCGCCCGCCGGCGCCGGCTGCGCCGGTGAAAGGCCTTTACTTCTGGGGCGGGGTGGGGCGAGGCAAGACCTACCTCATCGATGCCTTTTACGAGTGCCTGCCGCTGCGTGAAAAGACCCGCATCCACTTTCACAGCTTCATGCAACGGGTGCATCGGGAGCTCAAGGCACTCAAGGACGTCTCCAGTCCGCTGAACCTCGTTGCCGAATGCCTGGCCAAGGACGTCCGCGTACTGTGTTTTGATGAATTCCATGTTTCCGACATCACCGATGCGATGCTGCTCGGCAACCTGCTCAAGGCGCTGTTCGATCGCCAGGTCACCCTGGTGACGACCTCAAACGAACATCCGGACAAGCTTTACTGGGGCGGCTTGCAACGTGATCGCTTCCTGCCCGCCATCGAACTGATCAAGCGCCATACCGAGGTGATCCACGTCGACAGCGGCGTGGACTACCGGCTGCGTGCCCTGGAAAAGGCCGAGATCTATCACACGCCCCTGGATGACAGCGCCAACCGCAGCCTCGCGCAAAGCTTTGAAGCCGTGGCGCCCGATGCGGGCGAGACCGGTGGCACGTTGGAAGTCGACGGTCGCGCGATCCCCACGCTGCGCCATGCCGACGGCGTGGTCTGGTTCGATTTTGAGACAATCTGCGGCGGGCCGCGCGCAGCCTCGGATTACATCGAGATCGCGCGCTGCTTCCAGACCGTCCTGGTGTCCGACATTCCGCAACTCGATGAGATGAACAACGACGCCGCAAGGCGCTTCATTCATCTCGTCGACGAATTCTATGACCGCGGCGTCAAGCTTATCGTGTCCGCGGCCTGTTCCCCCCGCCATCTCTATACCGGCAAGCGTCTTCAAAAGTTGTTCGAACGCACCATCAGTCGGTTGGAAGAGATGCAATCCCGCCACTACCTGGCCCGCCAGCATATTTCGGATTGACCGTCGCGCGTGAGCTGCCTTTTTCCGGCACGGCTTCTGCGTGTTTGAAGAGGTCGGCGCCAGGAGCGGACGCTAATTTCAATGTTTTCCGCGGACTGTCGCTACAGATCCTGAC
>CAYVOU010000011.1:0-3994 GCA_964453295.1 uncultured Gammaproteobacteria bacterium | reverse complement strand
CTGTTCAGCATCGCTTCAGCGTGGCCGGGTTGTAATGGGCGCGAGCCGGTTGGAATTCAGGCTTGGTAAAAATTTTAGACGTGTAATATCAATAACGTAACGGCTGATCTTGACAATAGTTATAAGCCTACTACTCTAAGTATTAGGCTCGCAAGATCATTTAGGCTTAATGAGTCGCTGTTTGAAGCAGCGCAGCAAAACGAGAGTCAAAGATGATGGATGTGCAACAATGGCTGGACGATACCCGAGTTTCGGAGGCCGAAATCGTCAAGATTTTGAACAACAGGTTTGGTGACGGCGTGGTGTATCTGTCGAAAAATATGCCGCGCCGAATTTACAGCCTGGCGGTACGCAAGGGCTTTATCAGCGAGGACGGCTACATCACCCGTAAGGGCCGGACCTTGCTGGCGAGATTCAACGCCGCTTGAGCGTCGCGCCAATCCCGCGGAATGGTGGTTGGCGGTTGTTGAACGAATTTGACGGTGGGCAGGGTGGCCCGCCGGGCCGGCGCCCACGCGCGGCAGGATTGCTAGGGTGTTTCTCCGTGGGTGGAAAATGACAGGACCTCCTCGTAGCCTGTCACCAGGGGTTAGGGCTGCTTCGGCAGCCCTTTCTTTTTCCGCGTTTCCTCGTCCCGTCCTTCGCCTTGCCGCGCGCCGCGATAACAATGAACTTGAGAAGGCGCTTCGGTCTCTTATACTGAAAAAAGGCACATATCAACGCAGGGTTCCACACACAGAGTCGACGCTTTATCTTACAAGGGCCCGATCACGGCCCGGCCGGACCGGCGAAAACCGCACTTTTTTGCCGGCCATGTCCTTAGACGCCGGCTTAGCCGGGTCGGGGACTTCCCTAACAACAACAACGGTCGGCGAGGAGGTGCGTATGCCCGGTTACACCACGGCAGACATCCGCAATATTGCATTGGTCGGGGGAGCAGGTAGCGGCAAGACGACGTTGATCGAGGCGCTTGCGCAGCAGGCCGGCGCGATCAAGGTCATGGGATCGGTGGAAAAGGGCACGACCCTCTCCGATTTCGATCCCCAGGAAAAGACCCTCCAGCATTCTTTAAACAGCACGGTCATCAGCCTGGATTACGACGGCCGCCACATCAATTTGATCGACACGCCGGGATACCCGGACTTTATCGGGCGCGCACTCTCGGTGCTGCCGGCGGTGGAAACCGTCGCCGTGGTGATCAACGCTCAGACCGGTGTCGACATGGTCGCGCGCAGAATGATGAACTGGGCGAAGGAGCGTGAGCTGGACCGGCTCGTCATCATCAACCGCATCGACGCGGATCACGCCGAACTCGAACAGTGCTTGCAGGAAATCCGCGAGGCCTTCGGCGCGGAATGCATGCCTTTGAACCTGCCGGCGCGGCAGGGGGGCGCCGTGGCCGATTGCTTCTTCAAGCCCGAGCCGGTGGAAACCGACTTCTCGTCCGTGGACGTCGCCCACACCGAACTCGTCGATCAGGTGGTCGAGGTCGACGAGGCACTGATGGCGATCTACCTGGAACAGGGCGAGGAACTGGATCCGGAGCAGCTCCACGATCCGTTCGAGGAGGCGCTGCGCGACGATCACCTGATTCCGGTCTGCTTTGTCTCGGGACGCACCGGCGCCGGGGTCGAGGCGCTGCTGCAGATCATCGCGCGGCTGATGCCCAATCCCGCCGAGGGCAATCCCCCGACATTTCTAAAAGGCGAGGGAGCCGCCGCCGTGCCCATGCACTTCAGCCCGGATCCGGCCCAGCATGTGCTCGCCCATGTGTTCAAGGTCAGCATCGATCCTTTCGTCGGCCGTCTCGGTATCTTCCGCGTGCACCAGGGCACCGTGCGCAAGGACGCCCAGCTGTTCGTCGGCGACGGCCGCAAGCCGTTCCGTGTGGCGCACCTGCTCAAGGTCTGCGGCAAGGAGACGACAGAAGCGGCCGAGGGGATCCCCGGCGATATCTGCGCCGTGGCCAAGGTTGACGACATGCATTTCGATGCCGTGCTGCACGATTCGCACGACGAGGACCATATTCATTTCCGGCCATTGCGTTTCCCGGATCCCATGCATGGCTTGGCCGTGCACGCCAGGAGCCGCGGGGACGAGCAGAAAATCTCCGACGCCCTGCACAAACTGGTGGCTGAGGACCCGAGCCTGCGCGTCGACTACAACGCCACCCTCAACCAGACTGTGATACGCGGCATGGGCGAGCTGCACCTGCGCGTGGTGCTGGAGGACATGCGCAACCGCTTCCACGTCGATGTCGAGACCAGCGAACCGCGGATCGCTTACAAGGAGACCATCACCGGTCCGGCGGAAGGTCACTGCCGCCACAAGAAGCAGACCGGCGGTGCCGGCCAGTTCGGCGAGGTCTACCTGCGTGTGGCGCCGCTGGCGCGTGGCGGCGGCATCGAGTTCGTCGACGCGGTGGTGGGCGGTGCCATCCCGCGCCAGTTCATCCCCGCCGTCGAGAAGGGCGTGCGCCAGGCGATCGCCGAAGGCGCCGTCGCCGGCTTTGAGATCCAGGACGTGCAGGTGACGATCTACGATGGCAAGCACCATCCGGTGGATTCAAAGGAGGTCGCATTCGTGACCGCCGGTCGCAAAGCCTTCCTCGACGCGGTGCGAAATGCCGGGCCGACGGTGCTGGAGCCGATAGTGGACGTTCACATCTCGGTACCGAGCCTGAGCATGGGCGACGTCGCGGGCGACCTCGCCAGCAAGCGGGGGCGCATCAACAGCACGGAGGTGCGTGGCGGCGGTATGACCGTGGTGTCCGGTCAGGCGCCGTTGGCGGAACTGAACGGCTATCAGTCGCGTCTGAAGTCGCTGTCGGGCGGTACCGGCACCTACTCGATTCATGTCAGTCACTACGATCCTGTCACCCCGCGTATCCAGCAGCTGTTGATGGGTGAATACCGACCGGCCCAGGAAGAATGAGTTGTCGCGATATAACCAAGCTTTATATCGTTAGGAAATATCCATTCTTTTACATATAAAGCTGTTCTGCTATCTTCCCGGGTCCATCGTCAGACTCGGTAGACGTGTGCCATGTATCGCTACGACAGCTACGACCAAATCATCGTTAACGAGCGGGTTTCCCAGTTCCGCGATCAGGTTCGCCGCTTTCAGGCGGGCGACCTGGCGGACGAGGAATTCCTCCCGCTGCGCCTGCGCAACGGCCTGTATATGCAGCGCCACGCGTACATGCTGCGCGTGGCTGTGCCCTATGGGCTGTTGTCGTCCCGGCAGCTGCGCATGCTGGCCTACATCGCCCGCCGCTACGACAAGGGCTACGGCCATTTCACCACCCGCCAGAACATCCAGTACAACTGGCCCGAACTTTCCGACGTGCCCGACATACTCGCCAACCTTGCCAGCGTCGAGATGCACGCAATCCAGACCAGCGGCAACTGCGTTCGCAACATCACCGCGGACCACCTCGCCGGCATCGCCGCGGATGAGCTGGAGGACCCGCGGCCGTATTGCGAAATCATGCGCCAGTGGTCGACGTTCCACCCCGAGTTCTCCTGGCTGCCGCGCAAGTTCAAGATCGCGGTGACCGGCGCTTCGCGCGACCGCGCCGCCGTGCAGCTGCACGACATCGGGCTGTATCTCGTCCAGAACGACAAGGGCGAAACCGGCTTCCGCGTGCTGGTCGGCGGCGGCATGGGGCGCACGCCGATCATCGGCTACATCGTCCGCGAGTTCCTGCCTAAGAAATATCTGCTTTCCTACCTGGAAGCCATCCTGCGCGTGTACAACCTCGAGGGTCGCCGCGACAATATCCACAAGGCCCGCATCAAGATCCTCGTCAAGAGTCTCGGCCAGGAGAAGTTCCGGGAAAAAGTCGAAGCCGAGTGGGCGCAGATCAAGGACACCGTGATCCTGGACGACAAGGAAATCGAGCGGATGAAGGGTTTCTTCGCGCCGCCGCCCTACGAGGCGGACGCCGCCGATCCCGATTTCGAAAAGACGCTCGCCGCCGACAATGCCTTCG